>JAHIOY010000084.1 GCA_018894495.1 Patescibacteria group bacterium | reverse complement strand
GGTCTCCTTAGGGATCATCCCGGGCCAAAGTTCGTTTTTTGACATTAACCTAACCGCTAATTGGCAGCTCATGATTTTGGTTGGCTCTGTTTTGGGTTTGTTTAATTTTGCTTTGAAGCCCGTTTTAAGTCTTATCGCTTTCCCCTTAAAGGTCTTGACCTTAGGACTTTTTGGTTTTGTCATAAATATGTTTTTGGTCTGGCTGGCCGCTTTTTTATTCCCAGAGTTCGTCATTCAGGGCTTAAAACCCCTGTTTTTAACAACATTGCTCATTTGGTTGACAAGTACTATTTTTAGATGGCTTCGTTAAAAATCAACCTTGATTTTTAGACTATGAACAATTTTTTACCTTTCGCTCAAATTATAACTGCTGTTTTTTTAATCGTTCTTATTCTCTTACAGCAAAGAGGAACGGCTTTGGGTTCGGCTTTTGGTGGCGAAGGCAGTTTTTACGCCACTAAACGAGGCGTGCAGAAAAAAATTTTCTGGGCAACCTGCGTCCTCGGCGCCGTTTTCTTATTTTTAGCGCTATTAAATTTATCTCTCTAAACCTATGGAAAATGTCAGGGTTCTAAAAAAGCTCTTAACTCTAACGGGGTGGAAGCAATTTTTTAGTGTTTTAGATAAAAAAGAAAAAATTATTTTTTTTATTCTCTTTATTTCAACCCTTATTTCCGGTTCTTTTCTTTTGAGCAATTTTTATTTCAAAAATACCGAATTAAAACCTGCTCAAGGAGGAAATTTTATTGAAGGAGTAATCGGCCATCCGAGATTTATCAACCCAATTTATTCCGAACTCTCTGATGTAGATAGGGACCTAACTGAACTTATTTTTTCGGGATTGCTCAAATATAACTCGGAAGGCGAGATTGTTCCTGATTTGGCCAAGGATTATAAAATTCTTGAAGATGGAAAAGTTTATGAATTCTATCTCAGAGACGATGTCTTTTGGCATGACGGAAAGAAATTGAGCAACGACGATGTAATTTTCACTATCAGGACAATCCAAAATCCGGAAATAAAAAGTCCTCTTTTTCCAAATTGGTTAGGGATAAAGGTTGAAAAAATCGGCGATTTAGGAATAAGATTTAAATTAAAAGAACCCTATTCGGCTTTTATTGAAAGGGCAACGGTTAAGATATTGCCTGAACATATCTGGAAAGACGTTCCTTTAGTAACTTCCAATCTCAATCTAATGCCGGTTGGTTCCGGTCCTTATCAATTTAAGGGCTTAGAGCAGGATGAAAGAGGTGAAATAGTTTCCTTGGGCTTAACTGCCAATCAAAAATATTTTGGGAAGTTCCCTAATATCTCTCAAATTTCATTTAAATTTTTTGATGCCGAAGATGAATTGATGAAATCAGCCAAGGATGGAGAAATTGATAATTTTTTAATACTCTCAAAAGACTCAAAATTTTTAAAAGATTTTGCCTTCCAAAAATATAAATTTTCTCTCCTGGGATATTTTGCCGTTTTCTTCAATCCGGCTAAAAATAAAGCGTTAGCCGAAAAAGAGGTAAGAGCCGCTTTAAATTACGGAACAAATAAGGACGAGATTTTAGAAAAAATTCTGGGGAATCAAGGGAAAATCGTTAAGTCCCCTATTTTGCCAGAACTCTTGAATTTTAAAGAGCCATCAAATGTTTATCAATTTAATTTAACTAAGGCAAAAGAAATTTTGGAAAAGGCGGGATTTACGGAAAAGGACGCTCGCCTGCAGTCGCCTTCAGCGCCAGCTGATGGCGGGCAAGGAAAACGGCTAAAAATTATTAAAAAAGAGCCGTCTTTCCAATTAAAAAGCAACTTAAAGTCAGGTTCAGAAGGAAAAGAAGTGGAAGAACTGCAGAAATGTTTAGCCCAGGATAAGGAAGTTTATCCTTTAGGAAAAATTGACGGCCGTTTTGATACCCTGACAAAAAAAGCAATAATTCGGTTTCAAGAAAAATATAAAATTGAGGGAGAAAACGGTAAGGTTTTGGCAAAAACCAGAACGAAAATAAATGAAATCTGTTTCCCAATCCAAGAAGAAATCATTCCCTTGAAATTTTCCTTAGTTACGGTAGAGCAGCCGATGCTGAAAGAAACCGCTTTTCTTTTAAAAAAGCAGTGGGAAAGTTTGGGAGCAGAAGTGAACATTAAAACTTTGGATATAAAAATTTTAGAGAGAGAAATTATAAAACCCCGCGATTACGAAGCCCTTTTATTTGGCGAGGTTTTAGGAAGAATTCCTGACCCTTTTCCTTTCTGGCACTCTTCGCAGAGAGAATTTGGGTTTAATTTATCCGATTATAAAAATAAAAAAGCAGATGAATTGCTGGAAGCGGGAAGAACTGAATTGTCTCCGGAAAGCCGCGCCCAAAAATACGAGGACTTTCAAGACGTCTTGCTCGAAGACGCGCCGGCCGTTTTTCTCTATAACCCGGATTATATTTACTTATCTTCAAAAAAAGTTAATGGAATCAGAGAAGGGCTGATAACCGACCCCTCAAAAAGATTCGCCGGCATAGAGGATTGGTATATTAAGACAAAAAGAGTATGGAAATAAATCAACGAATAACGAATTTGTTGCGAATTTACGAATAAACGAATTCGTATATTCGTAAAGGATTCGTAAATTCGCTGCTTTATTAAAATTGTGGAACTAAAAAATCCTGAAATTAGATATTTAGATGATATGAGGGAAGTGCTTTATGATAAAGAGTGGGCAAAAAATGCGCCTAATTTTGAAGTTTATTATATGTACAGAGGGGTGAAAAAAAATCAAAAACTTGAAACTCCTTCTTTAAGGTATGATATTACAATAATTCCTCCGCGAATGTTAGGTAAAGAATTTGTGAAAACGAAGGGCCACGAGCATATTGGCAATTATGGAGAACTATATAAAGTTCTAAGCGGAGAAGGGATTTTTTTAATGCAAAAAGAAAAAAATGGAAAAATTGAAGATGCGTATTTTGTTAAAGCAAAAAAAGGCGACTTTATTTTAATACCGTCTGATTACGGACATGTAACAATCAATCCTTCAAAAAAAAATTTGAAAATCGGTAATTGGGTCTCAAAAAAATGCAAGTCCGACTATAAAAGCATTGAAAGAAAAAGAGGGCTTTGCTATTATTACACCAAATCGGGTTGGCTCAAAAACATAAACTACAAAAAAATTCCTAAACTCCGCGTTGAAAAATCCCAAAAATCAATGCCAAATTTTAAATGAAAGAGATTATCTTTACTCATTAATTTTATGGCTTCAAACATTATTGGAGTTGCTATTTCTAAAAATAATGTTAAAATTCGGTTGACTACTGAAAGATGGTACCACGTCAGCGAAAATCATTGTGAGTTAGCGGGTTCGGCATTTCAAGTACTAGAGTCAATCGAGGCGCCTGATTTAATAATCAAAGGATTGAGTGGCGAATTATTATCTCTAAAGGAAATAAATAAAAGATATTTAGTTGTCATTTATCGCGAAACAAATAAAGATGGATTTATTATCACTGCCTTTTACACAATCCATCTAAAACAATTATTAAGAAAGAGAAAAATAATATGGCCGAAAAAACATTAGAAAAAATTTATCAAAATATTCCTTTGATACGAGCACTCCCCGCTCGTCATACTTGGATTGATTATGACAGAGAAGCCGATGTTTTATACATCACCTTTGAGAAACCGGAAAGAGCCACCGACAGCATCTTGACGGAAAACAATGTTTTAATCCGCAAAAAAGATGGGAAAGTTATTGGTTTAACCATCATTAACGTTAGTAAATTCAGAATAAAAAAATAGAGTTGCCAGATGGCAGAGCCCTTTAAATATAATATAATTTTGTCAATGACAAGATTATATTCGTATTCTACAAAATCCCAAGGGATTTTGTAAACTTGTATTCGTAAAAATTAGTAATTCGTAGGGTTATGGAAATCACTAAAGTAATCATACCGGCCGCTGGCTGGGGGACAAGATTTCTTCCCCAGACAAAAGCCATGCCAAAAGAAATGCTGCCGGTTTTAGATAAACCGGTTATTCAATATGTGGTTGAAGAAGCGGTGGCTTCCGGCATAAAAGACATCGTTGTTATTACCGGCTGGCACAAAAGAGCGATTGAGGACCATTTTGACCGCTCTTTTGAGCTTGAAAAACATTTGGAGAAAAACAAGAAAAAAGAGGAGTTGGCTCAAATTAAAAAAATTGCCAATTTAGCTAATTTTATTTATATCAGACAAAAAGGCGAACTTTACGGAAACGCGGTTCCAGTTCTAGCGGCAAAGGCGGTTGTTGGCAAGGAGCCCTTTGCCGTAATGTGGGGAGATGAGTTTATTATTGCCAAACCCCCTCGGTTGCGCCAGATGCTGGATGTCTATAAAAAATATAAATGCGCGGTAATTTCGGCGGTTAAAATTGAAAGCAAAGACAAACTCTCCCGATACGGAATTGCTGATATGGAAATGGTTGAAAAAAATATATTCAAAATAAAAAGAATTGTTGAAAAGCCATCGCCTGAAAAAGCGCCTTCTAATTTGGCGACTCACGGCGCTTACATTCTGCCGCCGGAAATTTTCAATATAATTTCTCGGCTAAAAAAGGGCAGAGGAGGGGAAATTTGGCTGACCGACGCCATTAACGAATTGATAAAAAGCGGATTTCCGGTTTACGGCTGCGAAATTAAAAACGGCCGGTATTTTGATACCGGCAACAAAATGGAATATTTAAAAACTGTGGTTGAATTCGCCCTTTCTTCTCCTAAATTCTCAAAGGACTTTAAAAAATATCTCAAGGGTCTAAAGTTGTGAACTCCTTATTTTATTTACTAATAATTCTAATAAGTTTTTCACTTCGTTTTGCGCTTCGGTTTCAGTTTTACTATTCACAAAATTTGTCCACCTTGCCAAAATTTCCTCATCGCCTAAATTCCTGACCGCGTTTTCTAATAAATTAACTCTGGAGTTCAGCGATCTTGGACTGAGTCTGTTGGATTAATTGCTTCAGAAGTTGAATAATCTTCTGCTGAATTTCAGTAATCTTAGCTTTTATTTCTTCAACTGTCATTTCTTCAATCGGTTTTTCTTT
>JAHIOY010000083.1 GCA_018894495.1 Patescibacteria group bacterium | reverse complement strand
TTTTTTTAATTCTTTCTCTTCTATATTAGTAAGTATAATGTCGCCGTCCATTCCTGCTTCTAAATCAATATACATTTGTGAAAAATCTTCCAGCTTTTCAATATCATCATAATATTTTTTTATGACAAGACCTTTGAGGCTAGCATATACACTGGTTATTCTTTGTTGGCCGTCAAGCACATATTCAACAAAATCTCCTTTTGGAGTTTCGGGCAACTCTATTCCCCCTATATTTCTAACTGTTCTTAAAACTTCTTTTGTTTTCCAAAGAATAAAAGTACCGATGGGATAACCCTTTATTATACTGTCAATTAATTTTGCTGATTTATCTTTTGACCAAACAAAGTCTCGCTGGAACTGCGGAATTTTTATTGTTCCCTTTTCGATGTCGCTAAACAAATCTGAAAAATTTTTAGGATGGGTTTCTGGTTGGTACATATAATAATCTTTAAAATCAATTTTTGGGTTTTTTACGTTTTTTAACTTCGCTTTAGGTTTTTATTATTTTTTTAAATTCTTTTTAAAATTTCAAGATATTTTTCCCGATTTATTCCAGCTGCCCGCAAATTATTTTTAATAACAAAAACGGGTATTTCTTTGTATTTTGGAATAACTATTGGTCTAGAAATACCCGCTTTAATGTAAATAAGATGATCGCCTTTTACCCGTATAAGTTCAAAACCTTCTGATTCAAAAATTTTTACCAATTTCTTATAATGAATTGGGGTGATTTTGGTCATCGAAAATTAAGGGATCAACACTTTTTCCCTTTCTAAAGAAACCCATTCCGGAGCCCTCCACTTTTTCTGACCCCCTCTCACAAAACCACTTTCTCTCAAAATTTCTTTCAAAGTTCCCATTTTTTTTGTTTCTTCTAAAAAACCCTCCACCGCTTCCAAAAGGTTCCATTTTGCTTCTTCCACGGTTTTACCACAACTGGAAACATCTAATTCCGGGCAATAGGAAACATACATTTTCCCTTCTTTCCAAGTCTGAGTAGTAAAATTTATCTCCATATATTTAAATCATAACAAAATTAAAAGCTAAGTCAATGTATATTTTCCCTTCAAAAAATCCTTATTTTATTGTATAGGAAACTGAAAGTTTCCTATAAAGCAGTCTAAAAATCAATCTTTATTGATTTTTAACGCAGCCAAAATTTCTTTCAGAAATTTTGGCTATGTGCAATATTTTTTTCCTTTCAATTTGTCGGGCAGGAAAGATTCTTTAGAATATTTTTCGTAACCCTTTCCGTAATTTAAGTCCTTCATTAGTTTTGTTTCCGGATTCCGCAATCTTAAGGGAACAGGCAGATTTCCGTATTTCTTTACATCTTCCATTGCCTCCGTATATGCCTCGTAAGCGCTTCTGTCTTTTTTGCATTGGCACAGATAAGCGACTCCGGCCGCCAAGTTAATAGCGGCCTCTGGCAGCCCGATTATTTCAACAGCCCTGAATACATCGTTAGCCACCACCAAAGCCGTGGGCTGCGCCAAGCCAATATCCTCTGAAGCGAAAATAACCATTCTCCGCGCTATAAATTTAGGGTCTTCGCCGGAATCAATCATCCGCGCTAAATAATATAAAGCCGCGTCCGGCTGCGAGGCCCTCATGCTTTTGATAAAGGCTGAAATAGTATTGTAATGCTCCTCTCCTTTTTTGTCGTATCTTAAAAATTTTGATTGGAGAACGTTTTTTAAATTCTCCACCGTGATTTTCTTGTAAAGTTCGCTCGTATTTTCCAACGTAGTCAGCGCTTGTCTGGCGTCGCCGTTGGACATATCAATCAGCCAGTCCTCCGCTTTTTTGTCCATTTTCAGCCCGGTTCTTTTAATAATGGCTTTCATATTGTCGTCGGAAAGTTCATTCAAAACAAAAACCCGGCATCGGGAAAGCAGGGCCGGTATCACTTCAAAGCTCGGGTTCTCGGTAGTGGCTCCGAGCAAAGTGAGCTCTCCTCTTTCAACATAAGGAAGCAGGAAGTCCTGCTGGGATTTATTAAAGCGATGGATTTCGTCTAAAAACAAAACTTTAGGGATGCCCCGGGAATCTTCATTTAGTATTTTTCTGATATCCGCTTTCCCGGCCGAAACCGCGGACAATTCGTAGAGTTTGGCATTTAGACTATTGGCGTATATTTTCGCCAAGGTTGTTTTTCCGGTTCCCGGAGGCCCCCAAAAAATAAAAGAAAACAAATGTTTTTGTCTCATCGCGATATTTAAGGGCTTCCCTTCGCCGGCTAAATGCTCCTGTCCGATGAACTCTTCCAATGTTTTAGGTCTGATTCTTGAAGCTAATGGCTCCATAAGCGCTATCTTGAAGATGAAGAAATTTCTACTTTGTTAATGGTAGTCTAAAAATCAATAAAGATTGATTTTTAACGTAAGTTGGAAATTAATTTGACCAACAGCGGATGCTGTACTGCTAATTTATATTTCAGGAGTTTAATAAGCACCAGCAGGTCAGTTGCTTCGGATTTGACACTCTCTGGTCCGACAAAAATTTCTTTTGTTTCTCGCGCCAAATTTTTTGCGTAATTATAGAGTACTTCATAGTCGGCTTTATTTTCCACATAATCAATAATTTTCTTAAACTCGCCTTTATCAAGCCAGATACCGAAACAGATTCCGCAAACATCTATTTCAATTGACGTATCGCCGTAATTAACTTGGTAAAGAGGTATTTCGTCAATCGGGCAGTATCTGAGCTCTTTCTTGACTTTAAATTTTACCTGAGATTTCCAAATATCAAACTGGAACCAGTTAAGGCTTTTGTCTTTAATTTCAATGTCTACCCATCTGGCTTCCGGCGCTTCTTTGTCTTTGGCTAAACGCAATTCATCTTTTTCAAACCAAAGTCCGCCGCAATTAGGGCAACGATCAATCTCTACATCGCCGATTTTGATTTTCTCCGATAATTCTTTTTTACACTTTGGACACTTCATGGTTTTATTATAACACAAAACAGAGTTGAACTAAAAAAATTTTTCTTTCATTGTAAGCATTTTTTGGGCGGCTACGAGCTTAATTTTTCCCAAAGCATCGTTAAGGCAGTCCTTAACAACCATCTCTTGCCTTTCTTTGCTCAATTCCGCGTTCAGCCAAATTTCTTCCACCTCCATTTTGCCGTTAACCACGACCTTAACCCCTTCCCTTTCGGCTTCTGCTTTTTCTTTCCCCAAATCGTCCTGCAAACTCTTAAGTTGTTGTAATTGTCTTAATTTTTCAAACATATATTTTCAGCAGTCAAACTTTTCACTATTATCTTACCCCAACACAAGAAATTTTACAAATTTTAGTTAATTTTTGGTTGTTGCCTTGTGGCTCACTTATTTGGACTTTCTATTTATTTTCTATTATACTATAGTTACAAACACGAAGTCAATTATCTATTTTTTGTTTGATTGATTTCAATTTATTCGGTATTATTATATAAAATCATGCAACAAGCAAAACAACTCCTAATAATCAAAGAATTATGCGCGATATAACGACAAAAATATTACTTGGCGACTCTAAAGAAGTACTGAAAACTCTCGATGACAATTCGATTGACTTGATCGTTACTTCTCCGCCATACGCAGACAGAAGGAAAAATACCTATGGCGGTATCGCTCCAGAAAAATATGTTGAGTGGTTTCTACCGATAAGCGAACAGTTATTTCGCGTCTTGAAACTAACGGGAACATTTATCTTAAACATAAAAGAGAAAGCGGATAACGGCGAACGCAATACGTATGTTTTAGAACTTATTTTAGCTCTGAAAAAACAAGGATGGCTTTGGACAGAAGAATTCATCTGGCATAAAAGAAATTGTTATCCGGGCAAATGGCCGAATCGTTTTCGCGATGCCTGGGAACGAATGTTACAATTTAACAAGACACGAGATTTTAATATGTATCAAGAAACGGTTATGGTACCGATTGGTGATTGGGCAAACGGCCGATTGAAAAATTTAAGCGAAACCGACAAAATACGAGACAATTCCAAAAGCGGCAGCGGGTTTGGCAAAAATATATCAAACTGGCTGAGACGAAGTATGGTGTATCCGACCAATGTTTTGCAATTTGCTACCGTCTGCAACAACAAAAATCACAGCGCGGCGTTTCCTGAAGAATTGCCGGAATGGTTTATCAAATTATTTACTCAAGCAAACGATTGGGTTTTAGACCCATTCTTGGGTTCCGGCACTACTTCGGAAGTGGCGCAAAGAATGGGGCGCAACTCCATTGGCATTGAGATAATGCCAGAGTATGTCGAGATGGCTAAAGCAAAAATCGTACAAAAAGAACCATCTCTATTCACTCATAACAAAATTGCTGTATGAAAAAATTAAACTTGCAACAAATTTACGAATATGTGGAAAAACATATCTCAATCTTTCATCAGAGAAGATTAGATTATGTGCAAAATAGGGTTGATCTACTCAAAATTTTGAAGCAGAAAAATCCTTATCTATTCAAGGCAAAAAATGTGCTGACAGCGCAAGATTTGATTAAGGGATTTTTGGACGCTTTTCTACAGTCGCAAGAAGAAACGCTATTTGGAGACTTTATTGAAGGATTGGCGATTTTTGTTTGTGATAAAGTATATGGCGCAAAAAAGTCAGAACTGACGGGTGTTGATTTGGAATTTGAGAAAGACGGAACGATATATATTGTTGAAATCAAAGCAGGTTGGAATTGGGACAATTCAAGTCAAATCAGGCAACTGCGAATCAATTTTGAAGCAGCTAAAAAATCATTAAAATCGGGAACCGGTAAAAAAGTTATTGCAGTCAACGGATGTTGTTTTGGCAAAGATAGCAAACCAGATAAAGGCGGTTATTTGAAGTTATGCGGACAAAAATTTTGGGAGTTGATTTCTGGAAATGAAAAATTGTATATAGATATTGTTGAACCAATTGGTTATAAGGCAAAACAGAAAAACGAGGAGTTTACTGAAAACTATGCCCAGATTGTAAATAAATTAACATTGGAGTTTTCGCAAAGGTTTTGCGATGACGGAAAAATCAATTGGGCAAAATTAGTTGAGTATAATTCTGGTTTTAAGAAAATAATCAAGGAGTAAAACTATGAGTAATGATAAATCAAACAACGAAATAATTTTTTCCGTGACAGTTGAGGAGTTGCAAAATAAAGCAGTCAATAGAATTGGCAGAAAATTAACCGATAATGAGCTGTATACTGCCAGCAAGGGGATAGAGTGTGGTTTATCTTTTGACATTGAAACGGTTTTTCAAACTGCGATAGAAGAATCTATTGAAAAAAACCGTAAAACCGAACATTGATGTTTTTACAAAATCAAAAACGAAACTTCTGGAGTGAGTGGCGCGCCGCCGAAGTCCGATCAAGGTTTTTCTCGCTTTTCCATATAATCCATACCACCCGCAACCCTACGAACGGTTCACAGAACAGGGCGTTTTAGACAGAGGAAAAGAGTTTTTGATTGGTAAAGAATACTGGGATTTTCTCGGCGGAGAAAATACCTTTGAGGAGTTATTGGCACTTTTTGATAGCGTTGGTAAGAAGTTTAAAGAAAAAATTAGAAATAAAATCCAAGAAGTGGCACGGAACAAAATGTCTACTTAATCATTTCACCTCCACGCCAGAAATTTATCAAATTTTGGCGTGGGGGTTTACCAAAATTTATTCTTGCTCCAAGTTGAGGGTTTGGTCAATGCGGATTTGGCTGACGAATTCCGGAACGTGGCTGACGAGAATCATGGCGCCTTTGTATTCATTAAGCGCGGAGGCGATGACCGGGAGGTGACGGAAGTTAATATGGTTAGTGGGTTCGTCTAAAATAAGAAGACCCGGTTTTTGCAGAACGAGCCGGGCAAAACACAATAAACCTTTTTGGCCTTCGGATAAAGCGCCTATTTTTTTATTCATTAAATCGCCGGTAATTAAAAACCCTGCCGCAACGGAACGGATGGTTTGCTCGGAATACTCTCCTGCGGCAGAGCAAAGCGACTCATAGACGCTGTCATCAAGATTAAGGGTTGAAAAATCCTGCCGGTAATATCCAATCTTTGCATCCTGAGCGAGTTTGGCTCCTTTTGCGTTTCCCGAAGCCAAGGCCTCAAGCAATGTGCTTTTCCCGATGCCGTTCGGACCCAGAATAAGCAAGTGGTCGTTTTTCCTTAAAGAAATGTTGACTTTGCGCGGCGCGATTTTGTGGTTTTTCACTACGGAAAAAGAATTAAGACGTAAAATTTCTCCGCCTATCCCCTCTTGAGAAGGAATGACGAAACTCCTAATGGTTTTATCCTCCTTTCGCACATCAACCTTCTCTTCTTCCATTGTTTCCACTTTCTTCTTCATTTTTTTTGCCACCAGCCGCATTTTCCCGCCCTTGCGGGCGAAATAGTTGGCTTTTTCTTTATTCTCCTGAATTTTCTTTGCCAACTGCGCATTTTTCCTGTTTTCCCTTTCAATTCTGGCTGAAATCTCAACTACCAAGTCAAAATAATTGCCAACATACTGTTCAACTTTATGAGAAAACGCATCCAGATATAAAACGCCATGGGTGAAAGCATTAAGAAAATCGGCGTCGTGCGAGATAACAACGCATGTCTTTTTATAATCAATAAGGAATTGCCTAAGGTGCGAGATGCCGGCCTTATCAAGATTGTTGGTCGGTTCATCAAGAAGAAGCAAATCGGGTTCTTGAATAAGGGCCGAAGCCAGAAGCAATCGCGCTTGCTGTCCCCCGGAAAATGATTTGACGAGTCGGCCGGCCGGAGCGGAAAGATTTACTATTTCTAACGCTTCATCTATTTTTGGGTCAATGTCATATATCTTTCCTTGGCCCGCCGAAGCCTTGGCGAAGGCGGCTCTGCTGAAGCATTTTTCAAAAAATTCGCGGACTGTTAAATAAAGCTGGTCGCGGGGAATGGTCTGCGGCGCGGTGGCAATGGCAAGGTTTTTGGCGCGATGCGCGGCGCCCGATTCCGGCTCCAAAAACCCCATAATAATATTAAAAATGGTGCTCTTGCCAGCGCCATTTTGACCCATCAAAGTTATTTTTGCGCCCCGTCTCACCGAAAAATCCACCGCATCCAAAATGCGTTTATTTCCATAAGCAAAAGACACTTCATCAAATCTTATTATCACTTCTCCTCTTTGAGCCATATAAACATAAACGCCGGCCGCTCGGCTGGCATGATTAGACCTCCTGCCTAATAATCTTTTCTACTGCAACTTGAAATTTCGGCTGCAAATTGTTCAGGGCTCGTCGCCGTATTTTAGTCAAATACGGCTTCTCGCCCTTCACAATTTTCGCTCAAAATTTCTTCGTTTCGTGACGAAAAATTATTACGCAGTAGGTCTATTTAATAATACATAAAAATTGCCCATTGGCAAGGGCAGGAGACCTTACCTATGCCTTTTTACGAATCTTCGATGGTTGCTTCTATTCCTATTTCTGTTTGGATTGCGTGAGTTTTTCATATTTTTGTGAATCCCCGTTATTAATAATTTTTATTTCTTTTGGTTTCAGCGAAGTAAGCCACATGATAAACGGCCGGCGGGATTTTTCAATTGACCAGTTGCCTTTCTTGCAAAGAGCCGGCTTGTCAATTTCAAAACGGGAAAGTAAACGTATTGTAGCCTGCAAAGCAAGCGGAGATAATTTGTTATGTTCCGTTAAAAATTTTTCTTTGTTAGTCATATTTAGTAGATTCTCCTCCCATTATTAAAAATAAAAAGCAACTCGCGCCGTGAGTTGCAAACAGACCTAATTCTATTTGTAGATCCAAACCCGAAAGACCATTATCTTATATTATAATATTAAACTATTTCCCTTATAAAGTCAAGCCGCCGGGGTTAAAGCCAATTTTAGAGACCGATTTTAACCAGTGGCCATATTGGCAGTCCGGGCTATGAAAAGGAGGTGTCTCTCTTTTCAAAAGCGCCACCGCTTCTTTAAAGACCCCCGGAACATAAGAAGGGTCGGTATCAATAATATGAATCTCTTTTTTAAAAGGCAGTCGGTCTTTAAAACCATTTTTTTTATCAACAATGTAAAAAGCCAAACACCCTTTTCTCACGGTTTTGTATCCGTTTTTCTCCAATAAATAAGTATAAATATCCATTTGCAGCTGAAAACGGTCATAAACCTTGGGCACGGTACTGCCGGTTGATTTATAATCAAGGGGCGCTAATTTTCCGTCCGTAAATTCTAAAATATCATCAACCGCGCCAAAAAGAGTAGCGTCTAATATCGGGTCGTAATAACGTATTCCCTTAAAATTATTTCGCCATTCGTCTATTAACTTTTGATTTGGAAAAAGTTTAGCCGGGATATTGTAAGCAACCAATAAGGGATGAAAGTCCCGTTTTTTCCTGTATTTATCAAATTCTTCTTTTAAAAGCAGGTCAACCGCAATATTTAAGGCATATGGATAAGGTTGAGGCCTTCTTATCCCCTGCCTTTTATCCAGCCAAAAACAAAGCTGACACTCGTAATATAAATTTAGGGAATTTGGAGAAAGTTTTATCGGTTTATTATTTTTCATATTTTCACTATTTTTCTTAACTTTTTTAAAACTCAAGATTTTATTAGTTTGTTCAAATTGTTTAAAACTCCTAGTTTTCTCGCCCACTGCTTTAAATATTCCATATTCAATTTTTTGCCCGATATTTTAAAAACCGATTCAACGTCTTCCATGTGCCGGCTGGATTGGCTTTGCCGATACCATTGCAGTTTGCTTAAAATTAAATCTTCTGGCGATACGAAATAAACTTTTTTATTAAGAATACTTTTTGCGACTTTTCTTTTCATTCGGGATAATTCAAAAGGTGTTTTTTTCAACACCCAAAAATCCACCTTAATTCCCGTTTCGCCGTGAATAAAATTAAATTCTCCCCCACGGTCAAAAGCGTCTTCTATCATATCTTTATCAATATAGCTTGCCTTTCCAAGCAGTGATAGAGTTTTAACTAAGTTGTTAATATTTTCAAATTTTAATTCAACGACTATGTCAATATCCGCCGTGAACCTTGGCCTGCCCCAAACCAAAACCGCAATCCCGCCGGTAATAATATACGGAATTTTTAATCTTTGGAGAATATTGCTAACTTCTGTTAGAAGATGCCTGGGATCTTTTTGTTCCATAATTGATTTTATCCCCGACTAATGATTTAGCCAATAACCACAATTTAGCGCCAACTTCAATTCTTTTCTCTGCTGACATTTTCCGAAAGATTTCATCCTGCCGCTCCTGGGCTGTTTTTTTTCTTTGCTTGCTTTGTTTTTTCATCTTTTTTATTTTACCACAAAATTACCATAAAATTACACCTTCCGGGGTTAAAAACAGAGTTGACACCATTTTTCATAAAATTTGATTGTTAATTATTTCCTTCTCCCAACTCCAACATTTTTATTTCTTGTATTGCGCCTCCGGTCAATCCTTTCAGGTCGCCATAAATTCCAAAAGTATTATCGATAACTCGCTGAACCTGTTTCTCTCTTTTTGCCCAAATGGCTTGATATGATCTTTTTTCTTTATCTATGTCATTCTTCATTTCAATAAATGCTTCCGCAATCGCTTGAATTCTCTGTTTGAATTCAGTGCTATTGACATAAGCATATACGACATCTTTATTTTCGTCTTTTCCCGTCAATGCCCTGTTGGCTTCCGACAGATTTATTAAATCATACCTCAGCAAAGAAGACAGATTGACTGCCAACTTTACATCACAAATTAAAACTCCATCGCGAAAAACAAATCCTTTAACATCTTCCGGCAAAACAGCAGACACAATCACCGCCAAGTCCGCTTTAATCGCTCGCTGATCGTCTTTTAATTTTTGTATCCAACCTTTACTCCATGCTTTGGTCTTTTTGGATTCCCATACAATTTGCCCGCATTCCCGATCA
>JAHIOY010000082.1 GCA_018894495.1 Patescibacteria group bacterium | reverse complement strand
TACTTTAGGAATCGGGAAATAAATCTAAAATATTTAGGAAACCAATACTCTTTTCCTAGAAATAAAAGAGAACTATTAATATTGGGTTGCCCAAAGGTAGGCACAACTGTTGAACCCGGAGCCGGAATTCTTAGGATAGAGTTCAGGGAAGATATTTTGAATTATACAAACATGTATCTTAGAAAACGGTATTCAGAATTGGCCAGAGTAATTTATAAATCACTTTGGGGTGATTATCAATTATGTGTGGGATAGCCGGTATTGTTTCTGAAAATATAAATTTTGATTTCAATCAAATTGAGAAATTTGATAAGTACTTAAAACGTCGAGGCCCCGATGATAAGGGGGTATTTAAAATGTGCAATTGTGCCTTTTTGCACAGGAGACTTAGCGTTATCGATACGTCCCGCAGGGGAAGACAACCATTCTTCAACGAGTCTAATACCATCATGTCTGTTTGTAATGGAGAAATTTATAACTATCTAAACTTACGCGAAGATATTATATCAAAAGGGCATCGTTTAAAATCCTTTTCTGACAATGAAATACTTATTCATCTTTACGAAGAATATGGAGAGAATTTTGTAGATTATATAGAAGGAGAATTTGCAATCGCTATTTGGGATAGTTCAAAAAAGAAATTACTAATCTATAGAGATAGATTTGGGGTTAAACCAATTTATTACCTATTTAATTCAAAAACATTTTATTTTTCTTCAGATTTCACTTCGTTGGCTGCGGAATTTTTATCAAACAAAACACTTGATATAGAAGCCTTGAATCATTTTATAATTTTTAGATATGTGCCGACGCCGGCAACGTTATTTCAAGGTATAAGGAAAATTCCGCCTGGTCACTATCTTAAAATGGAAAATGAGTCAATAAAACTTTTTAAATATTATTCTCTTTTCTATAAAACTAAAAAAATAAACGAGGCAAGTGCTATTCAGCGGGTTAGAGAGAAAACTTCTGAAGCTATACAATCCCGGCTTATGTCCGATGCCCCTCTTGGAGTTTTTCTAAGCGGTGGACTTGACTCAAGTATTATAGTTAGCGTAATGCATAACCTTGGCCTAAAAAACATAAAAACTTATTCAATTGGTTTTAAAGACGAAAAAAATGAAATTTCTAACGAATTTGAGTTTTCGGATACTGTTGCTAAACAGTTTAATACTGACCACAAGAAAATTATTATCTCGGAAAAGGATTTTTATAATTGTTTTGATGAGTGGCTTGAGGCAATGGGAGAACCCGTAGGAGCTCCTGCGGCAGTACCTTTGTTTTTGCTTTCAAAAATCGCCTCAAAAGAAGTGAAAGTCATTTTAAATGGCCAAGGCGCTGATGAAAATTTTGGGGGTTATGATTGGTATAAAACCATGCTTGAAGTATTTAACTACAAAAAAGCACCAAGCCAATTTCTTGCCCGCTATGCAGGAATACAAGAATTGGAAAAGAATAGACTTTTAAGGTCTAATTTTAAGAGAGTAAACGCGTCTTTAAAAAAAGTTACAGAAATTTTTCAGTCCTATAAAAACTTAGGGCAACAAGACAATTTGTCAGCAATTTGCTACATTGATTTTTATCTCGGGCTACCCGAAGTTGGCTTAAAAGAAGTGGATGCCGTAACAATGAATTTTGGACTTGAAGCCAGAGTGCCGTATCTCAATTATAACCTTGTGGAATTTGCTTGTACACTTCCAGAAAATCTTAAAATCAAGTCTAATAATGAGAAATATATTCTTAGAGAAGCATTTAAAAATAGTTTGCCTAAAGAGATTATTAATAGAAAAAAGTTGGGATTTCCCGTGCCAGTAGCAACCTGGTATAAATCTAAATTAGGGAAAATGATTAGAGATGTTGTGTTAGATAAGCGATCTCTTAATCGAAACATTTTTAATAGGGAGGAGCTCAGAAGATTTCTTAACCAAGAAGAAAACTCATCTGATTGTTCTCACAACAAAACATTTCGATTTCTTGTATTAGAATTATGGCTGAGGAGATTTTTAGATTAAAATTACTAATTGCTTCGCAACGCAATTAGTAGATTAGCTCCATGTAAAGATTGGGAATGAGGTAGCAAATTCCTTTACATCCTTAGCAATTTCTTTTATTTTTGCATCATCACTGATATTTTGAAGAACTCTATCTATAAAATTTGCTATCTGTTCCATATCAGAAGTATTCATTCCTCGGGTGGTAATAGCTGGTGTTCCCAATCGTATACCGCTTGTTACCATAGGTTTTTGGGGGTCATAAGGGATTAAATTTTTATTGACATAAATACCTGCTTTTTCCAATGCCTTTTCCGCTACATTACCCGTTAAATTTTTGGGCATTAAATCAACTAGCATTAAATGATTATCGGTATCTCCGCTCACGATTCTAAATCCACGCTCCACCAATGCTTTTGCTAACGCTTGTGCATTTTGAATTATTTTTTTTGTGTAACTTTGAAATTCTTCTGCGGATGCTTCTTTGAAGGCAACTGCCTTTGCTGCGATTGTATGTTCGTGTGGGCCACCTTGAATGCCGGGAAAAACTGCCCTGTCGATAGATTTGGCATATTTTTCTTTACACATAATAATAGCCCCCCTCGGCCCTCGCAAGGTTTTATGGGTTGTTGTTGTTACAACATCAAAAATAGGAACTGGATTCTCTATTTGTTTTCCAGCGATTAACCCTGCTATATGAGCAATATCCGCCATTGTTATGGCCCCAACCTCATCTGCTATTTCTTTAAACTGTTTCCAATCCATATTCCGTGAATATGCTGAAAAGCCCGCTAATATCATTTTTGGTCGTGTTTTCCTTGCTAATTTTCTAACTTCATTCATATCTATAAAACCATCTTCTTTTCCAGTTTTGTATCCAATAAACTTGTACCACTTACCAGAGAAATTGATTGGTAAACCATGACTTAAGTGTCCTCCGTGGTCCAAACTTAGACCTAAAACTGTATCCCCCGGTTCAAGAAGCGCAAAATAAACGCACATATTTGCCGGATTGCCTGAATGGGGTTGGACATTTATATGCTCTGCTCCGAAAAGTTTTTTTGCTCTATCTATCGCCAATTGTTCTATTTCATCAATGAATTGATTACCTCCATAATATCTTTTTCCGGGCACTCCTTCAGCATATTTGTTAGTAAAGGCTGTACTCATAGCTTCAAGCACTGTTGGAGAAACATAGTTCTCTGAGGCAATCAATTCAATGCCTTCTCGTTGTCTTCTTTCTTCTAATTCCAGAATTCTAAAGGCTTCGGAATCATTTTTCCTAAGAATATCTTTTGGCGGATATATCTCTGCAAATCTCTCCTTCATAATTTTCCCATCCCTTATAATTCTATAATAATATTACAATAAAAATTGTCAAGAGTCAGATTTGTAGTGAACAAAAATTCTATTCCTTTCGCTTGACGGGATTTAATTTTTGGTGTATAATTTATATCAAATTGATATACAAAGTAGAGAATGGAGATATCGTTGTAATCACTCAGCATTGGGAAGAAAGACCAAAATTAATTAAATAAATTTTCAAATTTATTGTTTAGAAATTTATGGAAATTACTTACGATTCAAAAGCCGATGCCCTAAATATTACCCTTAGAGAAGGTAGGGTAGCAAAAACAGTGGAGATTGCTCCAGAGATAAATTTGGATTTGGATAAAACCGGGAAACCCCTCTATTTAGAGATAATTGGAGCCAGTGAAAAAATGGGCAAGCAAAGAGTTAATGAAATTTTAATGAGAAATCTTATTCCGATTAATGTTTAAGGCAAAGCCTTAAACACATTCTTTAAACTATGGCAGAAAATAACCGAT
>JAHIOY010000081.1 GCA_018894495.1 Patescibacteria group bacterium | reverse complement strand
GCTACGGCGGGCAAGGAAGAAGAAAGTGAAGTTAAAAAAGAGAAATTAGTTCAGAGTTTTTCTTTGAAAAACTTGAGCAAGGAGGAAGGAGAGTTGGCAGTTGATGTTTATCAAACTGAAGGGGAACTGGTAATCAGGTCGGCTATCGCCGGCCTCAGACCGGAAAAATTGGATATTTTGATTGAAGATGACGTTATAATCATTGCCGGAATCAGAGAGGAGCCAGAAGAAAAAGGAAAGATTGACTATTTTTCCCGCGAATGCTATTTTGGTCCTTTTTCAAGAAAAATGATTTTCCCGGTTGAAATCGATTCCTCGCGAGCAAAAGCATCAATGAAAGACGGAATTTTAATCATCAGAATACCGAGAATTCAAAGAGAAAAAAGGGTCAAAGTAGAAATAGAAAAGGACTAACTCAAAACAAAAATCAAAACCCGACATTATAAAACAACGTCGGGTTTTGTATTATCCCTATGCCGAGGGTGGGATTTGAACCCACAAACCTTTCGGCAATAGGTCCTAAACCTATCGTGTTTCCCAATTTCACCACCTCGGCAATCTAAATCAGCATTTTTACGATAGATGGAATTGCCCTGGCTAAGAAAGCAACTATCAATCCGACTAAGGCGTAAAGAATATAATCCCTTGCTTTGTTCACTTTTTCCGGCGTGCCGCCGGCAGTCATAAAGGTAAAAGCAGACAAAAGAATAAGCAGTATTGAAACGGCCAACAAAATTGCAAATGCCAGATCTGCCACTCTGTAGATGCTGTTTAGAATGCAAACCATTCCCCATGACTCGGTCCAGTTAGTAGAGGATAGAGTAATCCCAGGACATCCAAAACACGCAGTCGTTCCAGTCGCTGCATAACAAGTATCTTTAACGTAAGAAATCGTCTCAAACTCAAAAGTTCTCCTTACCTTGCAGCAATCAGCAACTTGGGCTGAAGTTACCAATGGCGCTGCCAAAACAGCCAAAAAGCTAATCAGGAATAAAACTGCAAAAATTTTTTTCATTTTTTAAGTAAAATATCTTATTTTCGACCTTTCCTGTTCCCGTTAAAGAAAATTTTCCTAACGGGACACTTTTTTATAAAATATCAAATATCAAAAACAATGTCAAATAGTTTTCTCAAACACCAGTCCCCAGTGATATGCCCCGGCTTCAAATTCCCTTTCTAATTCCAAGCCAATTTCTTTAGCAATTTCCTTTACTTTTTCCGGCAAAATTTTTCCTTTGGGACCAAAGGGCGCTCCTTTTTTCCAGTCAACAGCCAAAATTTTCCCTTCTCCTTTTAAGACCCTTTTCCCTTCCTCCAAGACCTTTTTAATGTCTTCAACCTGAAATAAGAGATTAGTCATTAAGACCAAATCGCAGGAATTGTCTTGAAGTTTTGAGCCGCTTTCTACATCAGCCCTAATAATCTCAATATTGGAGATTTTTTCCGCTTTGAGCTTTGCCCTCAGAGCCGAAAGCGGCTCCTCTAAGATGTCTATAGCATAAACCCTGCCTTTTGCCAAGTGCCTTGATAGCGGGCTCACCCAGCCCCCAGACCCACAACCAAAATCAGCCGCAACCATATCTTGCTTTAATTTAATTTGTTTTAATACTTCTGATGGATTAAGAAAGCCAGTCATACCTTAAAAATCCCAAACTCTAATGACCAATGACCAATCAAATCCCAATTTCCTAAATCCCAAAATTTGGTTATTGGGGCTTGGGGCTTAATTAGGCATTGGGATTTGGTCATTGGGGTTTTATTTCTTATACGCAAGTTGCCGAGGCCACCTTATCTCCTTCTCCCAGACGCATCATCCTTACGCCTTGAGTGCTTCTTGAAAGTTTCGGAATTTGAGAAATTGCGGCTCTGATGACCTGGCCCCTTTGAGAAATGACAATTAAGTCCTCTTCCCGGCCGGTTAAAAGCACTGAGCCGATGAGCGCCCCGGTTTTGGGTGTAATCTTAGCCGTTTTTATTCCGGAACCTCCTCTTTTTTGCAAACGATATTCTTTCAAATCGGTTTTCTTTCCATACCCATTTTCCGTCACCACCAATACATATTCGTTCACTTTTAACTTTTCACTTTTCACTTTTAACTTTATTACGTCCATCCCCACCACTTCATCTCCTTTTTTCAGACGAATCGCCTTAACTCCGGCCGCCGTCCTTCCCATTTCCCGAATGTCTTTTTCTTTAAATCTGATAGCTTGGCCTTTTTTTGTCACTAAAATAACGTCATCCTCTCCAACGCTTTTGGAAACCCGCTTCAAAATATCGTCTTTCTTGAGTTTAATGGCGATTAACCCTGCCCTCCTAACGTTGTCAAACTCGTTGATGACTGTTCTTTTAATTGTCCCATTTTTAGTCACCATTACTAAATATTTTACCCCGCTCTCTTTGTCTTCTTTTCCTAAGGGAAAAAGGGACAATATCTTGTCCTGGGCCGTAATCTCAATGAAATTTAATATTCCTCTACCCCGAGCTACTCTCTGTCCTTCGGGAATTTCATAAACCGGGGTCTTGAAAACTTTTCCGGAATCGGTGAAGAAAAACAAAGAATCATGGGTCTCGGCCGAAATAAAATGCTCAACAATGTCTTGCTGCAGGGTTTTCATTCCTAAAATTCCCTTCCCTCCCCGGTTTTGAATTTTATAAATTTTTGGATTGAGCCGTTTGATATAGCCACCTTGGGTTAAGGTAACGATTGTTTCTTCCTGGGGAACCAGGTCTTCTTCTGAAATTTCGCCGATTTTTTGAACCCTGACTTTTGTCCTTCTTTCGTCGCCGAATCTTTCTTTAAATTGTTTGAGCTCTTTTTTAACGATTTCTTTTATTTTTTGAGGGCTTTTCAAAATAGCGGTAAATTCTTTAATCCTGCCTAACATTTCTTTCAATTCGTCTTCAATCTTTTTCCTCTCCAATTTAGCCAAAGCCGCCAACTTGGTTTCCAAAATAGCATTGGCCTGAATATCGTCAAGTCCGAATCTTTTCATTAATTTTTTCTTGGCGTCTTCTCTGTTCTCCGAAGCCCTGATAAGCTTTATCACTTCGTCAATATTGCCGAGACACTTGTGCAATCCCTCTAAAATGTGGGCTCTCTCTTTGGCTTTTTCCAAATCGTATTTTGTCCTTCTGGAAACAACTTCTTTGCGGTGTAAAATAAAATAGTTCAATAATTCGCTTAGATTTAAAACCCTGGGTTGAATTCCATCAACCAAAGCTAACATATTTAAATGAAAAACTTTCTGTAAATCGGTAAATTTATAAAGCCGATTCAAAACCCGCTGGGGCTGGGCTTCCCGGGAAAGGTCAACGACAATCCTCATTCCATCCTTATCCGATTCGTCTCTGATGTCTTTTATTCCTTCAATTTTCTTTTCCTGGACAAGCTCGGCGAATTTTTCTATTAAAGATGATTTTTGGACCTGAAAAGGAATCTCGGTGATAATGATTTGGAATTTACCGGTTTTTTCGTTTTCAACGACCTCGGATTTCCCTCGGGTCAATATCGGGCCCTTTCCCTGGGAGTAAGCGGCAATGATTTCTTTTTGGTCAAAAATTTCGCCGCCGATTGGAAAATCCGGCCCCTTAATAAATTTAAAAAGGTCTTCGGTATCGGCTTTGGGATTTTCAATTAAATGGATTAAAGCATCGCAAATTTCAGATAAATTATGGGGCGGAATATTGGTGGCCATGCCAACGGCAATGCCCAAAGAACCATTTAATAAAAGTTGAGGAGCCGGGGATGGTAAAACACTCGGTTCTTTTCTCGTTCCGTCATAATTATCCCTTAAATCAACCGTGTTTTTCTCAATGTCTTTGAGCATCTCCTCGCCAATTTTTGAAAGCCTGGCTTCTGTGTAACGTGAGGCGGCCGGCGGATCCGAATCTAAGCTGCCAAAATTGCCCTGACCTTGAACTAAGGGGTACCTCAATGAAAAATCCTGGGCCATTCTGGCTAAAGAATCGTAAATTGCCGCATCGCCATGAGGATGCAGTTTCCCCATACAATTATGGGAGACTACTCCATTAGCAATGAATTCATGGTCATTTTCTACTTCAAAATCATAAGTTTTTTCTGACAGAACTTTTTTTATTGAGGAAACTTTTAGAAAATAAATTTTATTCTTAATGATATGTTCTAAAAATTCAAAAAGAGGAGAACCAATCTTCTCTAATTTATTTTTTATCCCCAAATCAATAACTTGGGTCTTCCTTAAAGGTTTCTCCCAAAGGTCAGTAGAATATCTTATTTTGCTACCGGTCGGATATTTTATACCCATCCTAAATTTGACTCTATCTCTGTCTTGATACCACCCACCTCCTATATGATTCTTACTTAATTCCTGAAATAATATTTCTCCTGCATAAGGAATAATGTCATATTTGTTCCAACCTTTTTTTTCGTAGCTGGTAATTTTTTTAGAAGCAAAATTACGAGCGCGTCGATTTTTAATCTCCGCCACTAAATTAAGATTTGAAGCTAATTTTACTGCGCTCTCGCTACGAATCTCTAAGTAATGAAATTTGTATCTCCTTTTAACAATTCTCCCAAGAACAAAATGGCTTTTATTAAGATTTTTATCTACGTATTTAGAACTAAATATTCCTTGGCACTGAAGAAGAATCTGCAGTTGATTTATTAATTTTTCTGAAATAGAGCCATAATGAATCACATCTCTATTTTTGTGGATTGAGCCATCGCCATCAATTAAACCGCTAAGAAAAGAAAAAATTACTTTTTTAGGCGAAACAAAGATTTGTTTTGGTATTTCTTTTGTTAGAGCGTTCTTGTTTTTTAAATCAAAATTGACAACAAAAAATTCGTTGATATTTTTGCGGTTGATTCTTATTGAATATCTTATATTATTTAAAACTTTTCCATTGGCACTTATCAAATTGTAATGCTTAACCTCGATGGTTGGTTTATGTCCAAATTCTTGATTCAAAACAGAGGCTAATTTTTCTATAATCTCTAGATTATTATTACTTATAGCAATTCTGGGAAGGTTATTTTTACTATAATCATTGGAGATAGAACCTTCGGAAATAAAAAGTCCTAAAAAATAAGCAAGATTCTCAGTAAGGCAACAAGGCTGATTTTTTTCTATTCTCTGTAAGTGCGGCAAGCTATTAATTTGAGGATAATCTACCATTGTCACAAGGTAATCGCTAGGGGTTAGATTTTTAGCTTCTTTCCATTCAAATTTCCAATTTGGAGTTAAAACTTTAAATTTTTGAGAAGGAGTAACGATATTTGAAATTCCATTTTCTAAAGTAATTTTTAATAATGATTTCTCTGGCATTTCGTAAAGTCGAGTAACTTTTCGTAATCCTTCCTGACTATAAACCCGATCTCCAACTTTAATTTCCTGAATTGGCACTAATCCTGTTTTAGTCAACACTAAAGTATCTTTTATAAAACACTCACCGACCACGGTTGCCGATTTCCTAAACTTGGCATCATGCCTCAACCCCATTTCATACATAGAATACAAAATCCTCCGGTGAACCGGTTTTAATCCATCTCTGACATCGGGCAAAGCCCGAGAGACAATAACCGACATTGCGTAATCAATGTAGGACTCTCGCATTTCATCGGTGATTTCTCGCGGCTTTATCTGACCAATATTAGTATTTCTTTTTTGAGGGGTTTCAACCATATCCTTAAAATTTCTAATTTCTAATTAACCTAATTGACCTAATCAATGACCAATGACCCAATGACCAACCAGAACAAAGTTAAAAGTTAAAAGTTAAAAGTTGCAATTCAAAGTTAAAAGTTATGAAATTTAAATTCAAAAACTTTGAACTTTTAACTGTAATTTTGAACTTTGCATTTCAAGTTTCTCGAAAACTTT
>JAHIOY010000080.1 GCA_018894495.1 Patescibacteria group bacterium | reverse complement strand
CGTCATCGTCTAGTTCGGTTCAGGACGCTAGGTTCTCATCCTAGTAACTCGGGTTCAAATCCCGATGACGGCACAAATTTTTAGTAAGCGAGGATCCTCGACCCCGACAAAAGTCGGGGTCGGGACTAGAGGCCTAGGACACTGGATTCTCATTCCAGTAACTCGGGTTCAAATCCCGATGGGGCCGCATTTTTTGAGGCTTTTAATTGGCCTCTTTTTTTGTTAAAATAAACATAAGCAAAAATTATGCTTTGGTTTAATATTTTAACTTTTTTAATATCTTTGGTCTTGCTTACGTTTTCTGGTAAATGGTTAGTTGACGTGCTTTCAAAGATGGGTAATAAGCGAGTTGGCGAGGTTTGACGTTGCCAACCGTTTAATTTAATACGAGGGCTTTCAATTAGCCGCTTTTTTTGTTAAAGTGGAGTAATATGTGGCATAACTTTTCAGTTGAAGAGGTGAAAGAAAAATTAAAGACTGATTTGGAAAATGGTTTATCTGAGAAAGAAGTAAAAGAAAGACAGAAAAAGTTTGGTTTGAATAAACTTCCGGAAGAAAAACCTTTATCTTCTTTAAGAATATTTTTAGAGCAATTTCGCAGTCCCCTGATTTATATTTTAGTTGTAGCGGGAATTATTACTTTAATTTTAAGGGACTTCACCGATGCCATTGTTATTTTCGGCACTGTTTTTTTAAACACCATTTTTGGATTTTTCCAAGAAAATAAGACCTCAAAGATTTTGTCTGAACTCAAAAAAGTAGTTAAAATAAAAACATATCTAATAAGAGAGGGGCAGGAGAAAGAATTGGAACAGCAGGACTTGGTGCCAGGAGACATCTTTCTTTTACAACCAGGGAAGACGGTCCCGGCTGATGGACGACTGATTGAAAGCCCTGCTTTGAAAATCAATGAAGCTTCCTTAACTGGCGAGTGGCTGTCAGCAGAAAAAAAGACAGAAATTTTACCACAGGAAACACCTTTGGCTGACCGAGATAATATGGTTTATATGGGTTGTATTGTTGAAGATGGCCGAGGAAGGGCAGTGGTTACTGAAACCGGGTTAAAGACTGAGATTGGAAAAGTGGCGACGATGATTAAAGAGGCAAAGGAAGAAAAAACACCCTATCAGAAAAGAATAGTTCATTTAAGCAAAATCATTGGAATTTTAATAGTTTTTGTTTCTTTTTTAATTTTTGTTTTGGGAATAGCCGGAGGCAGAGATTTATCTCAAATGTTTCTGACTGCGGTGGCAATGGCAGTAGCGTCTATACCCCAAGGATTACCAATAGCAATAACAGTGATTTTAGCCCTGGGGATGCAAAGGATTTTAAAAAAGCAGGGATTGGTTAGAAAAATGATAGCAGCGGAAACACTAGGAAGCACTTCAATTATATGCACTGATAAAACAGGAACTTTAACTGAGGCAAAAATGGAAGTAGCGGGAATTTATACGGGAACTAAGGAACTTTTAAGTGATGGCAAAGAATATTCAGAAGAAATTGACAAAGATAGTCTGGCTTCCCATGTTTTAGCCCTAAAAATCGCTACTTTGTCTACCGAGGCTTTTATTGAAAATCCGGAAGAAGCTCTTGAAAAATGGATAATTCGTGGTCGGCCAACTGAGAGGGCTTTGCTATTAGCGGGAATTCAAGCCGGATTAAATAAAAAAGCGCTAGAAAGAGAACAGCCAAAAATTGATGAGTTGCCTTTTGACCCTGTTTATAAATACTCAGCTAGTTTACATAAATTAACTGATGAAGACCCCGAAAAGTCGCTTTCGGCGACTAACGGGGCAAGAAACATTTTATATCTATCAGGGGCGCCAGAGATAATTTTGGAAAAGTCAAGATATTTAGATGTTGACGGAAAAGAAGAAATTTTATCTAAAGAAAAGCTCAAGGACTTAAATAAAAAATGCGAGGACTTAGCGGAAAAAGGACAGAGGGTTTTAGCCACAGCCTACCGAAAAATGTCAAATGTCATTGTCTCGAAAACGAAAGTTTTCGAGAAACTTGAATGTCAAATGTCAAATCTTGAAGAATTAGTTAATGATTTAATTTTTGTTGGTTTTATTGCTCTGCACGACCCGCTCAGAAAAGAAGTTAAGGAGGCAATTAAAACTTGTCAGCAGGCAGGAATGAGACCAATTATTGTGACTGGAGACCATAGATTAACCGCTAAAGCAATAGCTAAAGAATTGGGGTTGCCAGCCAAAGAAGAAAATATAATTGAAGGAAAGGAGTTAGAAAAATTAAGCGATGAAGAATTTCAAAAACGACTGGAGAAAATTGAAATTTATGCCAGAGTTGAGCCCAGACAAAAATTGAGAATTGTTGAGGCCTGGCAAGAAAAAGGCCAAGTGGTAGCAATGACCGGCGATGGAATAAATGATGCGCCGGCCTTAAAGCGAGCTGACATTGGAGTAGCTTTGGGCTCTGGCACTGATGTGGCGAAAGAAGCTTCGGATTTAATTTTATTAACTAATAATTTTTCAATTATTGTGGCGGCGGTTGAGGAAGGAAGGGCAATTATTGACAATATAAGAAAAACAGTAACCTTGCTGGTTTCCCAGTGTTTTTCAGAAATAATTTTAATTGGCGGCAGTATAATCGGCGGATTGCCCTTACCAATTTTGCCAGTCCAGATTCTGTGGGAGAATTTAATTGAAGGCAGTCCTCAGGGGATTGCTTTGGCTTTTGAACCAAAAGAGAAAGGGGTAATGGAGAGAAAACCAGAAAATCCAAAACGTCCGCTTTTAACTCGTCAAATGAAGACAATAATTTTTGGTTTTGGCATCTTTACTAGTTTTATTCTTCTGGGAGTATTTTTATGGCTTCTGAGTCGTGGATTACCTTTAGCTGAAATCAGGACAATAATTTTTGCCGCCTTAGCCATTGATACGGTTTTTTACGCTTTCTCCTGTAAGGATTTAAGAAAAAACATCTGGCAATATAACCCTTTTTCCAATTTGTATTTGATTGGCTGTATGGTTTTTAGTCTTTCTATGTTGTTAATTGCTGTTTATATTCCCATTTTTCAGAATTTACTAAAAACCGTACCTCTTAATTTCTTTGCCTGGCAGCTCATTTTTGGCTTGGGAATTTTAAATTTAATTTTAATTGAATCCACAAAATGGTATTTTATAACAAAAACAAAAGAGGTATAATTGATTAATGGTTATATGCTGATATTTTGGATTATAGTTTTTATTTTAAGTTTGGCTTTGTTGGTAAAGTCGGCTGATTGGTTTGTTGAAAGTTCAGAGAAAATTGGCCTGGCGCTAAAGATTTCGCCTTTTATCATTGGGGTAACCATTGTTTCCATTGGCACTTCTTTGCCCGAATTATTTTCATCTCTTGCCGCCACCCTAAAAGGAGCAACCGAGGTGGTGGTAGCAAATGCTATTGGCTCAAATATTTTTAATATCCTTTTTATTGTTGGCCTATCAGCCGTTGTTGCCAGGCGTCTTATTATTAAAAGAAGCTTAATTGATTTAGATGCGCCACTTTTGGCAGCCAGCACCGCTCTATTGCTTTTTATTAGTTGGGATGGAAAAATTTTCTTAGGAGAAGGAATTTTGCTTTGCCTTGCCTTTCTGGTTTATCTTCTCTATGCAGTTTTTCAGAGGAGAGATGCTGAGGAAGAAACAGCAGAAATTGTTGAGGTTTTGCCTTCCCGGACTGAGAGACGAGAAAAAGAAGCCAAGATTGAAGTAAAACCGTCCAAGCCCGAGAAAATAGGACTTAAAGTATTTTTGTTTTTGATTGTGGGAATAGTTGGCTTAATTATTGGAGCCAATTGGACGATTGAATCAATGGTGAAAATTTCTGAGATTGCCAAAATTCCCAGTTCTTTAATTGCTATCATTGCTTTAGCCGCCGGCACTTCCCTGCCAGAACTCGTTGTCTCGGTCAGAGCGGCTGCTCAAAAAAAATACGAAATCGCTTTAGGAAATATTTTTGGTTCAAATATTTTTAATGCCTTAGTGGTGGTTGGCGTTCCGGCTTTGATTAAACCCTTAACCGTAGACGAGCTTGCCCTTAGGGTGGGATTGCCCTTTTTAGCCGTTGCCACTCTTTTATTTATCATTTCCGGAATTTCTAGAAGAATTCATATCTGGGAAGGAGCGATGTTTCTCTTGATTTATGTTTTATTCATTGTCAAACTTACTGGTATATTTTAAAAATCTTATGAATAATTTAAAGGGGTTTATTATTATTTTAATTTTTTTTGGATTATTGTTTTTTGTTTTTTCGGCTCAAACTGCTATTGGTCAAACAGAAAACCAGATTTACCCCGTTAGAAATGATATTTCTAACGGGGTGTATTTGGCTGAAATTGAGGGGGAAATTAAAGCCGGGACTTTGCAATACTTAAAAAGAGTAGTTGGAGAGGCCGAGAAAGCCGAAGCTGAATATTTAATAATTAAATTGGATACTCCTGGCGGGCTTTTGAAATCAACTAAAGATATTATTGATTTGCTTTTGAAAACCGAAATCAAAACCGTTGTTTTTGTTCACAAAGAAGGCGGCTGGGCTTATTCAGCCGGTACTTTTATTTTGCTGGCCGCTGACGTAGCCGTAGTTCATCCTGAGGCCTCAATTGGCGCTTCTCAACCCCAGGAAATGTTTGGCCAAGAACAAAAAGTGGCTGAAAAAGTGATTGAGGGGACGGTTTCTTGGATAAAGAGTTTGGCTGAAATTCAAAAGAGAAACCCGGAAATAGCTGAAAAGTTTGTCAGGGAAAACTTAACTTTAATTGGCAAAGAGGCAAAAGAAATAGGAATTATTGACGAGACAGCTAGAAATTTAGATGAACTTTTTTTGAAACTCGGAATTTCCGAGCCGAAAATCAAAGAAATTAAACCAACTCTGATTGAAGGACTTTTTGATTTTCTCTCTCATCCTTATTTAATTTCTCTTTTTTTAACCTTAGGCGGCTTGGGATTAATATTCGCTTTCCGAACCGGTGAATTTGAATTAACCGGAATTTTGGGCTTAGTCCTGCTTTTAATCGGTCTTTGGGGAATAGGAGTAGTTACTTTTAACTTTTTAGGAATTATTTTTTTGGCATTAGGAATCTTTCTTTTATTGCTGGAAGTTTTTCAGCCCGGTTTTGGAATTTTCGGCTTTTTGGGGATTGTCTCGCTTTTATTTGGGGTCTTTGCTTTCCAAGGAGAACCATTTTTGAGCCATCAAATTTTTGAGGCAGCGACAATGCTCGTTTTGGGCGCGGTCTTGGGTATCGGAATTTTTTTTATCATTATCAGTAGGGGAGTGGCTAAGACATTAAAGACAAAACCCAAAACCGGACCCGAAGCTTTAATTGGCTTGGAGGTTGAGGTAATTGAAGAAATTAAACCACGGGGCCGAGTTAAAATTAAAGAAGAAACTTGGTCAGCTGAAAAATCAAATGGGGAAACTATTCCCAAAAGAACAAAGGTCGAAATAATAAAAGTCGAGGGAAATACCCTCGTCGTGAAAAAAATATGTTAATTGATTTACTTTCTAGCGGGTTTGGGTTAATTATTATCGTTTTGGTTATTCTTTCTCAGGCAGTAAAAATTACCAGAGAATATGAAAGGGGAGTGATTTTTCGGCTGGGAAGATTTGCCGGAATCAGGGGTCCGGGACTATTTTTGATTATTCCGATTATTGATAAGCTCGTCAAACTAGATCTCCGGATAATTACCTTAGATGTTCCGGCTCAAGATGTGATTACCAAAGACAACATTCCCATAAAAGTTGACGCTGTGTTGTACTTTAAGATTTCTGACCCTGGAAAAGCAACCATTGAAGTAGAAAATTATATGATGGCTACTTCCCAGAATTCCCAGACTTCTTTAAGAGGAGTAGTTGGCGCTTCAACTTTGGACGAACTTTTAGCTGAAAGAGAAAAGATTAATCAAAAACTTCATGAAATTATTGATAAAGCCACTGATCCCTGGGGGATAAAGGTAACGGCAGTAGAAGTGAAGCATGTGGAAATTCCAGAAAATATGCAGAGAGCCATTGCTAAGCAGGCAGAAGCTGAAAGAATGAAAAGAGCTAAAATTATCTTGGCTGAAGGAGAATATTTGGCAGCTCAAAAATTGAAAGAAGCAGGAGATATTTTAAAAGCAGACCCGATTGTTTTGAGATATTTGGAAACCCTGACCGAAGCAGCCAAAGAAAAAAATACGACTATTTTATTCCCGGTTGAAATGTTGGGAATGCTAAAGAGAATTCAAAAGCAAGAGTAAAATTTTGTCAGTATCTAAAATCCAAAACTTTTTTGACATTTGACATTAAGAAATTATGCTTTGGCTGTATATTCTAATTTTCATAGTTTCCTGCGTTTTGCTTTATTTTTCAGGAGAATTGGTTATTGGGGGATTAATGAGAATAGCCAGATTTTTGGGCTGGCGAGAATTTGTGGTCGCTTTTTTTGTGATGGCTTTTGCCGCTTCTTTGCCAAATTTATTTGTTGGAATAACTTCAGCTCTCCGCGAAATCCCCCAGCTCTCTTTTGGAGACGTTGCCGGGAATAATTTAGTAGCCCTGACTTTGGCAGTGGCTTTGGCAGTTTTGTTTGCTAAAAATAGGGAAATTCCGGCTAAAAGCAGAACCGTTCAAACCACTTCAATCTTTACCATCGTAGCCGCTCTTTTGCCCCTTCTTTTAATTTTAGATGGAAAGCTTTCAAGAATAGACGGAATATTATTAATCGCTTTTTTTATTTTTTATCTTTTTTGGCTCTTCTCTAAAAAAGAAAGGTTTAGGAAAATTTACAACACTCAGGATATTCCAATTATTAAAGAATTCAAGCTCTTTTTAAAGGACTTGGGGAAATTAATTTTGGGAATAATGCTTCTTATTATCTCTGCTCAAGGCATTGTTACTTCGGCTCAATTTTTTACTAAAAGTTTTGACATTCCATTGGTCTTGTTTGGGGTCTTAATTATCGGTTTGGGAAACGCGCTGCCAGAAATTTATTTTGCTGTTGCTTCGGCTAAAAGGGGTGAAACCTGGATGATTTTAGGAAATTTAATGGGAGCAGTTATCGTACCGTCCACCTTGGTTTTAGGAATTGTTGCTTTGATTCACCCAATTGAAATTCCTGATTTTTCATCCCTTGCCATTGCCAGATTCTTTTTAATAATTTCGGCCCTGCTTTTCCTCTTTTTTATTCAAACAAGGCGAAAGATTGACAAAAACGGAGCCCTGGTTTTGCTCTTAATTTATATTACCTTTGTCATAGTTGAAATTTTACTGAGATAATGGTAAGTTAAAATAAAATATGCCAGAACTACCAAGAAAACATAAGGATTTTGAAGACCCCAAAATTGGAGGACTGTTGATTTTTTACTGAAAACAATGTAAGATTGTCTTAATGGAACAGGCGCTCATTGTTTTTTTAATTTTGTTCGGTCTTGGTTTAATCGCGGCAGTTTTTTTGTTATTGAGAAAAAAGACGGAAAAACAATCAGAGCCGTTCACGATGCTGCAACAGCAATTAAATCATATTAGTCAGCTCTTAGATAGTAAACTTTCAGAATCAACAAAAGCCATTCAGCTCCAATTTGGCCAAAGCGCAAAAATTATTCAGGATGTTACGGAGAAGCTAACCCGGCTCGATGAAACCAATCGTCAAGTTGTTGGTTTTGCCGACCAATTGCAGAATTTGCAAGATATTTTGAAAAATCCAAAGCAAAGAGGGATTTTGGGAGAATATTATTTAGAAACAGTTTTAAAAAACGTTTTGCCGCCGGGCTCTTATCAAATGCAATATTCTTTTAAAGACGGCAGCATCGTAGATGCCGTGGTCTTTGTCAATAAACGGCTCATTCCAATCGATTCAAAATTTAGTTTAGAAAATTATAATCGCGTAATTGAGGCGCGCAGCCCTGAAGAAAAGAAGAAATATGAATTAGCTTTTGTCGGAGACCTTAAGTCAAGGATTGAAGAAACGGCAAAATACGTAAAGCCGGAAGAAGGGACAATGGATTTTACGTTTATGTTTATTCCATCAGAAGCTGTGTATTACGATTTATTAATAAATAAAGTTGGCGCGATTACCGAAGATACCAATAACTTGATTTATTATGCTGGAAAAAAGAAAGTGATAATTGTCTCGCCAACGTCATTTTTGGCTTATTTGCAAACTGTCCTGCAGGGGCTCAGGAACCAGAAAATTTCAGAAGAGGCAAAAGAAATAATCAAAGAAGTTGAGCGGTTAAGTCGGCACCTGTGGGCTTATGGCGAATATATGAAAAAATTAGGCGGTCATCTGGGAACGACCGTCAGTTCCTATAATAAAGCAAGTAAAGAGTTTAGCAAGATTGACAAAGATGTGGTAAAAATTGCCGGAGGAAATGAAAACCTAAAAATTGAAGAAGTTGAACCGCCCTTGCTGGAATAATAAAATTTAACAAAAATATGTTAGCAATTATTAAAACGGGTGGTAAGCAGTACATTGTATCACCTGGGCAAAAAATAAAAATTGACCCGCCTGCAGCGCTTCGCGCAGCGATGCGGGCAGGGAAAATTGAAGGTCAAGAAATAATCTTTGACCAGGTTTTGCTATTGGAAAAAGACGGCGAATTAAAAATAGGGACGCCTTTTGTTGAGGGAGTAAAAGTTGCCGGAAAAGTTTTGAAGCAGGGGAAAGCAAAAAAGGTAATTGTTTTTAAAATCAGGCCCAAAAAGCGCTATAAAGTCAAAAAGGGCCACAGGCAACCCTTTACCGAGGTAGAAATAACTAAAATTTCTAATTAACCTAATTTCTAATTGACCTAATCAATGACCAATGACCAACCAGAACAAAGTTAAAAGTTAAAAGTTAAAAGTTGCAATTCAAAGTTAAAAGTTATGAAATTTAAATTCAAAAACTTTGAACTTTTAACTGTAATTTTGAACTTTGCATTTCAAGTTTCTCGAAAACTTT
>JAHIOY010000079.1 GCA_018894495.1 Patescibacteria group bacterium | reverse complement strand
TCAAATATAACCTTTTTTTCCATATTTTTAAATACTACCGCTTTGGCTGAAATTTCTTTTTCTATTTCAAACATTACATAGCCCCTTTTGCTTTCACCTGGATGTAATTCGCCGCCCAAAAGAACGGGTTCCCGCAAAAAAACAGCCGATGTCACTGGAGGCGGACTAAAAATTTCTCCACCGGCATCAACTATTCGCCAGTCGCTAAAAGGATAAATATCAATAAGTTCCTGAGAATTATTTTCATATTCAATTTCTAAAGAATAAACCTTTTTGACTGCTGGAATTTCCACCTTTTCAAATTGAATTGGTTTAACAAAAACATTTTTTTTTATTTCTGCTTTTTCTCCCATTTTACCTTCCAAAATCAAATCCAGCGAATCTAATTTTATTATTTTCCATTGGTAACCCTTTTTCCAACTCCCGATTTTAGTTAAACCTGCTTCAAAAACAATTTGTTTTGGCAAGTAAAAATCAAAAAAAATCCAGCCCTCCTTTCTATTGGTTTTTTCGTAAATTTTAATTTTGGCATCTTTCTTCTCAATTTTAATTTCTTTGATTTCAAAGATTGGTTCTGCTCCTTCTTTTTCGGTTTGAATCCAATTTAATCGGCTAATGTCTTTATACTTTTCTTTCAAAATTTCCACTTTTTCAAAATCCGAAAAAAGAAATTTTTCAGCCAGATTTCTTTGAGAAAATTGTTCCAATTCGAGGTAAGAAATTACAATTTTTTCTGGCGATAATTTTGGCTTATTAAAATAAAAGGTCTTTACCAAAAGGAAAATTAAAAACAAAACTACACCCAATAATAAAAGTTTTCCAAGGATATTTTTGAACGTATCTATCCAACCTTTCTCTTCGTAAATTCCTTCGTCTAACATTATTTCTATTATACAAATAAACCCGAAGAGTAGCAAGAAATTAATATGTTTCAGGTTTATTAATGTATTCCATGTTTGTCAATATGTTTTAGGTTTGTCAATATTATTACACAGAATATACATATCCTATACTCCTGAACCTTGCCATGGCAGAATTCAGGAGTATAATGTGAAGTACAATGGAAGCAATGAAATATGTTAGGTAAATATAAATATTATTTCCGTAAACCAAAGTCAGAAATTACGAAAGATATTTTTAAAGTCCTTATTACGGGTGTGCTTATATACATTGCGGCTTCTTCTCCGTACTTTACCCTTAATCTTTTAAAAAGTTTTCCAAAATGGAAAAAATATTCGCGAAAAAAAGTTTATGACACTTTCTATAAATTAAAAAGGAAAGGATTAATTAAAATAGAAAAGAAAAATCATCAAATTTATATTTCTTTAACCAAAGAAGGTAAAAAACGAGCGGGGATGTTTCAAATCGACAGCCTAGAAATTAAAAAACCCAAAAAATGGGATAGAAAATGGAGAATTCTTATTTTTGACATTGCTCAGTTAAAAAAACTTTATCGCGAAGCTTTTCGGGGAAAATTAAAAGAATTAGGGTTTTATCAATTGCAAAAAAGCGTTTGGGTTTATCCTTTTAATTGTGAACCCGAAATTAACCTATTAAAAGATTTTTTTGGTTTATCTCAGAAAGAAATGCGTTTAATTACGGCAGAAAATATTGGAGAGGACGAACCCCTTAGGGAAGTTTTTAAATTAAAATAGCTACGCCTGAATTCTGCCATGGCAAAGTTCAGGAGTAGCTATTGAACGGAAGGGAAATTTAAGATAAAATATAAAATAAATGAAATATAAAATAAATGTATGGAAATTCCAAAAGAACTGAAATTTATTATTTTGGAGTTAAAAAGGCAGGGCTTTGAGGCGTATATTGTCGGCGGCTGCGTCAGAGACCTTTTGGCGAACATTATACCTGAGGACTGGGATGTGGCGACCAACGCCAAACCAGAAGAAATAAAAAGAATATTTCCCAAAAGTTTTTATGAAAATAAATTTTTTACCGTTACCGTTCATACCGGAAGCCAAAACCCAAAATTAAAAGAAATTGAAATCACCACCTTTCGCTCCGAAGCCAAATATACCGACAAACGGCACCCGGACGAAGTAAAATTTGCAAAAACGATTAAAGAGGATTTGGCCAGAAGGGATTTTACTGTTAACGCAATAGCAATAGGTTTAAAATCCAAAGCACAAAGCACAAAATCCAAAATAAATCCAAAATCCAAATATTTAAATTCTAAACAAGTAGAGATTATCAACCCTTTCGGTGGTCAAAAAGATATTCAAAACAAAGTTATTAGAGCTGTTGGCAATCCGGAGGAAAGATTTAATGAGGACGCCTTGAGGATGTTCAGGGCGGTAAGATTTGCCGTTACTTTGAGCGATCCGCCAGCTGGCGGATGGAAGATTGAAGAAAAAACAGGCGAGGCGATTAGAAAAAATTCCTCTTTGCTTAAAGAAATTTCAAAAGAAAGAATTAGGGATGAATTGACTAAAATTATAATGTCAGAAAGAGCAAGCAAAGGAATTGAAGCGCTGCGGGAAATGGAACTTTTAAAATATATAATTCCGGAATTAGAGGAGGGTTGCGGCGTCGGTCAAAACAAGCATCATCTTTACCCTTGCTGGGAGCATTATTTGAAATCGCTTGAGTATGCGGCAAAAAAAAATTTTAATAAATATGTCCGTTTTGCCGCCTTGTTTCATGACATTGGAAAGCCGAGAGTAAAAAAAGGAGAAGGTTCTGACGCCACTTTTTATAATCACGAAGTTGTTGGTTCAAAAATAACGGCCCAAATTTTGGAGCGATTGAAGTTTTCCAAAAAGGACCGCGACAAAATTGTTAAATTAGTAAGATACCACCTTTTTTATTATAATCCAGAAGAAGTTGGCGAAAGTTCGGTTAGGAGATTGATTAGAGAGGCGGGGCAAGAAAATATGGAAGAACTACTTGAAGTAAGGATGGCTGACCGAATTGGCTCTGGCTGCCCGAAAGCCGAACCTTATAAATTGCGGCACCTAAAATATACAATTGAGAAAGTTGGCCAAGACCCGCTTTCGGTTAAAATGCTAAAAGTTAACGGGGACGATGTGATGAAAATTTTAAAGATTCAGCCCGGACCCAAAATCGGTCAAATTTTGGACGTTTTACTTAGCTATATTTTGGAAGAACCGAAAAAAAACGAGAAAGAATTTTTAGAAAAAGAAGTCGCCAAATTAAGGAAATTATCCGAAAAGGAGCTAAACTCCTTAAGACAAAAAGCAAAGGGAGAAAGAGAAAAAATAGAACAAAAAAGAGACGAAATGACAAAAAAGAAATACTGGGTAAC
>JAHIOY010000078.1 GCA_018894495.1 Patescibacteria group bacterium | reverse complement strand
TGTGCCGATACCGGCAACGGTTGAAGTTGCCAAAAGAGTGTCATATTGATCAGAAAGTCCTTGTTGCCCTTGCGAAGGATTGTCTTTTACCACCCCGACCCATTCAAAACTGGAAGCGCTGACCTCAGTAGAACTAGCATTGGTTGAAGTGGCAATGACAATAGTAATGGTGTCTAAATTCTCCGGCTGCGGCGTTGTCGTGGAGCTTAATTCCAATCTGATGGCTGGCACATCCCTACCGGCGCTAATACGGTTATTGGACTGAGGCGCGGAGAGCACCGTTGAAGTGCCGGTAGCAGCTTCGGCAGTATTTGAATAAAAAATAAATCCGACCGTTAAAGAAACGAAAAGCAAAGAAAATAAAATATATTTTTTCATATTTTTTTTATTTAACATTTTTTAAAAACAAAACCCTTCCCTTTCGGTCAGAGTTTTATATTTTAAATTTAAATAAATTTGTGCGCCGACTTTTCCACATGTAGTTATCATAACACATTAGCAAGAAAATATGTCAAGCCGAGTTTTCCACAGACCCTTTGCCTGGAGACATTAGCAGGTAATTTTCTTCTTCAGATAGATTTCTGCTTGTTTTTGGAAATAAATTTTTATAGAAGAGGGTTTAAAAAATTTCTTTTTTGGTCTCAAAGGCCTCATCTCCTTTAATTTTTCTGCTCCCTCTAACGCCTTGCTGGTGAATAAGACCGGGTCTATTTTAACTCCAAATTTTTTTTCAACCCATTTAAAAATTCTAAAAAAGTTTATTTTTTTAATTAATAAAATGCAGTATAAATCAAAAATGTCCTTTGGCTCAGATCGTTCGTAAGCCGCCTGGGCTTTATTGGTGAGCATATCTTCAATGGAATCAATTTTAATATTAAATTCTTTTAATTTTTGGGGCGGCCTAATCCGAGGGAAAGGATAAAAAACAAATTCTATTCGCAGAATTTCTTTGCCTTTTTTCAGCCAAAATTCGTGGCGATTAAATTTTTTCTGTTCTTCAATATTTCTTACGCCCAAATTCTCCGCAATTTTTCCAATCTCGGTTAAAAGATATTCATCGCGGAACGAATCTTGAGACATAAAATCAAGGTCAACGGAGAGGCGGTGCTGAAGATAATAAAAGGAAAGGGCCGTTCCGCCGGACCAAACAAAAAAGCGAGATAATTCGCTTTTCCCGACCTCTTTTAGGGCCTCTTTCTGAAAATTGGTTAATATTTCATCTCTGGACATTTTTTTTGAGATATTCTTTAAGAATTCGTTTCAAATAGGGATTGATTTTAATCTTTGGCAAGTATTTCTTTAGGGTTTTTCTGTCCAAGACCTTCCAGTCGCCACATTCAATCTTTCGTTTTAAATACCACAACAAAACTTCCGGCTTTTCTAAATCAAGATTCTTTAGGTCATAATCCCAAATGTAATCCTTGGTTAATTTCATCGTCTCTATTCTACCACACTTTTCCCGAAACAAAAAGAGAGCAATTGGATTATTGGAGGAGTTGGTTAAGTTTGGCTCGGATGCCTTTGCCGACAAAGCCGCTGCAGGAGACGTTAGAACCGGCAAAATTGGAAATGTCTTCTTTGTATTTTTGACAAAAGCATTTCACTCCCTCTAATGTTTGGGAATCAAACGACTGGGTATTGGCTCGGCCTAAGAGACAGTTTTGGTTAATTAAGACCTTTTTTAAATAAATGACGTCCGGCTGAGAAACGCCAAAAGATAAATTCTTTTTGAATTCAAATCCAGCAGGAATTTCAGCCAATTGCTTGGCTAAGAGTTCCTCAATTTGGCGGCTCAGTTTCTCAATTTGTTTTTGTAAGACCTCAATTTGGGCCAAGAGTTGTTTTTTTAGTTCCGCTTCTTTTTCTTCTTCGGTTTTTTCAGCAGTTGACGCCTTCCAGGAGAAAAGATAACTTTTTTCCTGGTTAGTAAAGCCCGAAATTTTGCTTTGGATTGAGGGAATAATGATTAAAGAATAATATTTGCTATTAAATTCGCGGAGAATTATTTTTCCTTTTTGCTCCTGGTCTAAATTTAAAAATTGGAGTTCGCATTTTTCCTGAAAATCGCAAACTATATAGAGAACTTTAAAATTAGCATCGTCTTCGCCATCAAAGTCCAAAGTTAAAACTCCTTTCCCGCCAACAATTTTTTGCCAATTCCCGGACCACTCTTTAATGAAATAGCCGGTAGATAAATTACTTTCGCCGGCAAGGGGCAGAAAATAAATATAAGGAGTAATTCTAATGTTTTTTAAATGTTCCCGCAAATAGCAATATTTTTGATTTATTTTACAATCGTTTAAAAAAACGGCCATTGTCCAATCGGTAAATGTCTGAGAAAAATCTTCTGAAAATCCATTTTTCTTTAGGGCTTCATTGATTGACTCAATGCCAACTTTTTTTGATTTTAGAGAATCAGATAAAATGGCAATTCCATAATGGTCAACCAGATATTGAGTCCAAAGATAGACTACTCCATAGTCGGCTTTTTGATTTTGCCATTCGGTTAGAGAATCATTTGGGCTGGTAATAAATTGTTTTACCCTTTGCTGAAGATTGCTCCCCTGAAAGTCCTGGTCATAGCCCAAAAGAGTTGGCGAATAGTCGGCCCGGGCTTCATTGAGCCAGACATCTTCAGAGA
>JAHIOY010000077.1 GCA_018894495.1 Patescibacteria group bacterium | reverse complement strand
TGCTGGTAGACATTAAAAAGCCAGAGGTAAGATAACCTTCGGTCCCTGTTGCCAAGACAACTTCTCCTCCGCTAATTATTACATTTGACGAAGTAGAAACTTTACTTGCGCCCTGAAAGGAATCTGCCCAATAATCGCTTCCCCAAGTAGAAAGAGTGTTCACTGAAAAAACGCTGGTTTCATCAATACAAAAACTAACGGGTGTTGATTGTCCCTCCAAAACAATTTGCTCAGGTCTGGCATAACACATATTTTCTGGGGTAGCCACTTCATTGGTGCCATAAGTTCTGGCCGTATTGAAACCTGTTTTTGAAACAACCACTTTATATGTTGAAGTGGCTAAAGGAAAATCCCATTTGCCAGAGCTCGGGAAATAGGAATCAACTAAAGATTGAGTTATTGGGTTAAAAATTTCAATCAAGGGAGAATTCACCATTACTCCATAGGCATCAAAGACAGAGACAGAAAGAATACCGCCCGGTTGAGATTGACAAGTAGTAACTTCTTCAACCTTGTCTTTTGGCGCTATATCAGTTATTAATTTTATTTCTCCGGCAAATTGCCCTCCCCAAGAAACTTTTATTTCTGCTCTTTTATAATCGTAATTACAGGTATCTCCCGCTCCTATGCCATCGGCTTCATCTAAAATATATTTCACTTTTGTTTCTATGGTGAATTCTATCCCGTTGCTCAGGCTAGTGGTCGCCGATTCTAAAACTCCCTGAGCATAAGGCAATGCTGCTCCTAAAGTACCCACTGACAAATAAGGCATATTTCTTATTTTCTCTATTTGTTGATTGGCAATGGCTGTAGCAACAATTTTATTTTTTGACAAACCAACAACTTTTATCTCTAACTGATAAGCAGTAAAAATTCCCAAAAAAACAATCAGCATCAGCGCCGCGCCTACTAAAACCTCAACCAAAGTAAACCCTCTAATTGAAAATTGAAAATTGAAAATTGAAAATTTCATTTTATGGCTCCTAACATTGAATACATTGGCTGAATCATAGAGATGGCAAAAAAACCAACCGCTGCTCCAATGACGAGCATAATTACGGGTTCAATCAAAGAGGCAAGGGCCTTGGTGGCGTTTGTTACCTCTTCTTCGTAAAAGTCAGCTAATTTTTGCAAAACATTTGATGTCTGGCCCGTTTCTTCCCCTACCCCGAGCATCTGAGTTACCAGAGCGGGATAAATATTTTCATATTTTCTTAAGACATCAGAAATCTTTCCTCCTTTCCTAACCTCTTCTACTGTCTCCCGGATTGCTTGTTTATAATAAACGTTTCCTAATGACCCGGAAAGTATTTCCAGCGCTCTAACGATTGGAACACCGGCCGAAATTAAAGAGCTCAAAGTTCTAACCGTAGAGGCAGAATTTGTTTTTATAACCAAAGAAGAGATAATCGGCATTTTCAGGCCCAGAGCGTCAATTGCTTTTCTTCCCGCCTTAGTTTTCAAAATCATTCTTAATAAGAGCAGAAAAATTAAAATTATTAAAGGAACTAAATACCAAAAATTTGCCAGAAAATTCCCGATATTAATTACTAACTGGGTTGTTGGAGGAAGTTCAACGTTTAATTCGGCGAAGGTCTCGGCTAATTTTGGCACGACCGTAACCAACATTAAAAATCCGATTCCGAGCATAGCCAAAATAATAACCGCCGGATAAGTTAAGGCGCCGAGAAGTTTTGATTTTAATTCATGCTCTCTTTCCATTTGCTGAGTTAAAATTTTTAAACCGTCTTCTAAGGTTCCTGTTTCCTCGCCGACTTTCATTATACTAGTAAATAATTCCGGAAAAATATCCGGGTGTTCGGCTAAACTGTCGGAAAACCCATCTCCTTTGATTACCTTGTCCTCAACGTTTAATAAAGCGGTTTTTAATTTTTTACTCCGGGATAAACCAGCCAAGGTTCTCAGGATTCGAGGCAGAGGAATACCGGCCGCAATCATTACTCCCAAATTTCTGGTGAACATTAATTTTTCGGTCAATGAAACCCCGGAGAGAAAAGGCAGGGAAATCGCAAATTTTCTTTTTCCCGGCGATGAAGATTCTAATTCAGCCCTAACCAAAATATAACCCTCCTGATGAAGAACCCTGGCCAACTCCCTTTCGTTTTTTACCTCCATTGTTCCGGACTTTTCTTCTCCCTTTAAGGACTTAGCAATATAAAAATATTTTGCCATTGTTTTCATTATACCTCTTTTCTTTTTTTCTACAAAATTTAGAAAGCTCGCTTGACAGACTTCTAATCTCTTGACATTATCTTTTGATATGTCAAAATATAATCATGAAGTTTGAAAAATTAAGTAAGAAATCTCTCTTGTATTTAGGCATCGTTATTTTTGTTGCTTTGCTTTGTCTCGGTTTAATCTGGCGTTTCTCTCAAATGCCAGAGAGCAAAAAAGAAATTCCTTTACCATTACCAGCCAAACCAAGCCAGAAACAAATAATCCAAAAACAACTTGAGGAATTAGAGGTATTAAGAAATGAAAGCGCCACCTTAACTGAAAAAGAAATTCAAGCCCAACTCAAAGAATTAAATACCCTTCAGAAAAAAACTAAGCCATTATCCGAAGAAGAAATCCAAAAACAATTAGAGGAATTAAACCAATTAAGGTCGGCACAATAAATAAATTGGAATTGGTTGAGGTCTAACCTCAACGTTCCCCTAATTAAAGACAGTTTAAAAATTAAATCATTAAAAATTATTTAAAAATTAGAAATTAGAAATTAAAAATTTTAAAAACTATGTCTAAAAATAAGAAATCTATTTTCTTGGCTGGCTTGCCAGCCATCGTTATTGTCACTTTCCTTGTGGTGGCTATCATCTACGCATGGACAGAACCAACCGCTTCTCCTCCAGGCGGCAATGTGCCAGCTCCACTTAATGTTGGGACTGACACCCAAACAAAATAGGGCCCCTTGGCCTTGAATGCCTCTGGCACTTCACCCACTGGCTTAATTGTTAATCGTGATGCAATTTTTCTTAATGGCAATGTCGGCATCGGGACGCCGGGGCCTGAAGCAACGCTTGATGTAGGCGGATCAATGAAACTTTTACCAATGGCGGCACAGCCATTCGCATGCGCGGCAGCAAAAAAAGGCGCCCTGTATTTTAACTCCGGGACAAACAAGCATTATGATGTGCAACGGCGCAGCTTGGGTTGATTATACAGGACCCGCAGGACCTACCGGCGCAACGGGCGCAACAGGAGCAACGGGTTCAACTGGCGCTACTGGTCCGGGAGGTCCCGCAGGACCTACCGGTGCAACGGGCGCCACGGGACTAACAGGTGCAACCGGTCCGCAGGGACCAAGCAATGTTTGCCTTCAACTGACAATCAAATGCGCCAACTATGGTTGGCACAGTATCCCCGCTCAATGTTCATCCGGTGGCTTATGGGCTTACCCTTTCATAGAGTGCCCAGGGGGGACGCAGCAAATTGGGTTCGCAGTCTTTATCCGTGTACCATAGTCCACCGAACTAAACAATAGGACCGGAGCAGCAGAAGCAGATTGAAAGCTTAAAAGAAGAGATTAATGCTTTAAAATTAGCTAAACCCCGTTAGAAATTTTCAATAATAAAGTATTTTCTAATAAATAGGTC
>JAHIOY010000076.1 GCA_018894495.1 Patescibacteria group bacterium | reverse complement strand
CGTTAAATACATTATTTCATCAAGCATATTACACAGAGCAATCTCTATCCATTCTTTAATAACTTTTTTAGATTGTTTTTGCATAAATTATTCATTGATATTAACATTGTAGGGAGGATCTTGGACGGCGAGAACCGCTTTATTGTAATAATTTTTTCTTTCCAATTTTTTAAATTTAAGTCGTTTATTTTTGGCATAGTTTATTAAATGCCCTCCATGGTGGACGGTGCAGGGATCGGACCTGCGACCTCTGCGATGTGAACGCAGCGCTCTACCACTGAGCCAACCGTCCTTAATTTATTTATAACACTTTTCTTTTGAAGTGAAAAGGAGTAAAATAGATTTGGGTATGCAGATTTTTGAACTTTATTTTAACCCTCGGCCCCGCCGGGGCTTCGGTAAGCAGGCAAAACTTGAAAGAGATACCGCCTTTGACAGTTTTTGCTATGAGCCGGAAAATATCTATGAAAAAAAATTGGGGGGCATTTATATGGCGGGAGAAATTAAAAATGTCCTGCCTCAAAATTTACGACTTTTGGACAAAATTTCTCAAGTAATCAAAGAAAGATATTACGGCTATAATTTAAAGTCGCCAGAGGAAGCGCTGAAAGAAAGTTTAAAAGCGCTAAACGGTTTCTTTTCTCAGGAAGTAAAAAAAGATAACGTCAGTTGGCTTGGAAACCTGAGTTTGGCAATAGTTTCCTTAACCAAAAACCGAGAGTTCTTTGCTGATTTAAATTTTACTAAAATCGGGGGAATAAAAACCTTATTGCTCAGAGATGGACAAATTTCAGACATCGGCTCAAAACTTGACCTGCAGGAAATAGAACCCTATCCCTTAAAAGTTTTTTCAAACATTGTCTCGGGAAAATTAGCTGATGGCGATATTATTGCCATTTTAACCAAAGATATTTCTGAAATTTTCCGAGAAAAAAATCTAATTCAAAAAATTGCCGCCGAAAAACAATTAAAAGAGAAAAAAATAAAAGAAATTTTAAAACCGGAAGAGCGCGATTTGGTTAAAATTTCAGGCATTTGTCTGTTGATTTCAATTCAGCCGGAAACCCAGAAAAAATCAATTTTGGATTTTCAGGAAAAACTTGAAAATTTTTCTTTGAGCCAACTAATTAAAAATTCTTATCGCTTTTTGAACTCCGGGTTGTCCTGTATTCTTTCTAAAGTTAAAATTCCTCAATTTACCCCGTTAGAAAGATTCGGTTCTTTCTGGGTAGTTAGGTTCAAAGTTTGCTGGCGCTTTCTAACGGGGTTAAAACTGCCTGTTTTAAATAAAAATTTAATTTTAATTTTTCTTTTAATTTTTGTCTTGCTTTCGGGGTTCTTTTTGTATCAGAAAGAAAATAAAAAAGAAGCGCTCAGGATTGAAAATCAATTAAATGGAATAAAAGAAAAAATTGCCCGAGCTGAAAATCTTTTAGAGTTAAAAGACGACGAAAAGGCAAACCTTCTTTTTAAAGAAACATTTGAGGATATCTTGCCTTTGACTAAAGAAAATTCGCCTTCCGGGAAAAAGGCGCTGATTTTGAAAAAATCAATTGAGGAAAGTTTGAACAAACTCAACAAACTGGAAAAAATTGAAGCGCCAGAAATTATTTTTACATTTGACCCTCAAGAAACGAAACTAATTCCATATCAAGTGCTGCTGGCGACTTCAACCCTTTATTTTTACAATCCCCTTTCTTCAAATGTCTATAAACTTGGTCTACAAGGAATCGGCGAGCTTTTAGAGGGGAAAATAAATCTTCATTACGGCATCCAATACTTGGATTCGTTATTATTCTTTTCAAAGCCAAATTCCCTCATTTCTTTAAAAGACAATCAATTTCAAGAAAAAAATTTTGAAATGCCCGACTTCAACGCGCTGGCTTCGTTCCACTCAAGTATCTATTTCTTGGATTCAAGAGCAGGAGAAATTATAAAACAATCGCCTACCTCAAACAAAAAAATTCTTTGGTTAAAACCGGAAACTAAAAAAGCCGTCGCGGCTAAATCCATTGCCGTTGACGGCTCAGTTTGGGTCTTAACCCAAAATAATCAGATTGACCGCTACCATGGAGGTGAATTTCAAGAAACAATAAAAATTAACATCTTCCCTGAATTAAAAAGCCCGATTAAAATTTTGACCAGCGCCTTATTCCCTTATTTTTATCTTTTAGAACCTGAGCAAAAACGGCTCATTATTCTAACCAAAGAGGGCAAAATAGTTAAGCAAGAGCAAAGCGAAAAATTTAACAATCTCTTAGATTTCAGTGTCTCTGCTGATGGTAAAATAATTTGGTTACTCAATGGCCTAAAGGTTTATAAAATCAGCGAATAACGAATTTATTGCGAATTTACGAATTCGTTTATTCGGAACTAATTCGATATTCGTTGATTTATTTTAGTTCTACTTTCGCTCCTGCCGCTTCAAATTTCTTCTTTAATTCCTCCGCCTCTTCTTTTTTAGCGTTCTCCTTAATCGTTTGAGGAGCCGTAGCTGCGGCATCCACCAAGTCCTTTGACTCTTTTAAACCCTTGCCAATAGCATCCCTGACAATTTTTATCACTTCTATTTTTTTAGCGCCGGGAGCGGTTAAAACCACGTTAAAGGTGGCTTTTTCAGGAGCAGCAGAGACGCCAGGAGTAGCAGCGGCTGGAGCGGCAATTATTTGAGGAGCGGCTGAGACACCGAACTTTTTTTCCAAGAGTTTTACCAATTCAGCCAAATCCAGAACAGACATCTCTTCTATCTTCTTGACAATCTCTTCAAACTTCTTAGGAACTTCTACTTTTTCTTCTTTTTTTTCAACCATGGGTTTATTTAATTTTCAATTTTTATGTTTTGGCTTTTGCCAAAACAGTTATCAGACCTTTAATGTTTCCTTGTAAAACATAAACAAAATTTGAAATTGGAGCTGAAATAGACCAAACCAACCTTGCCAATAATTCTTTTTTTGTCGGCAATTTTGCTAATTCAATAAGCTTTTCTGCCGCGATAAATTTTTGCTCAAAGATTCCGCCTAAAATCTTCAAATTTTTATTTGTTTCGGTAAATTGATAAACGGTTTTAGCCGCTGCGAGTTCGTCGCCATAGCCAAAAACGGCGGCAATTTCTCCCTTCATTTTTTTAAGAGGAATTTCAAAACCGGCATTTTTAAATGCTAATCCAAAAAGTGTTTTTTTTGCCACTTTGAGCTCACTGCCCTCTTTTTTGAGTTTTTTTCGCAAATTAGAAAAGTCCTTTACTTTCAACCCGGTAAAGTCAGCAAAAATCATCGCTTTTTGCTGAGATAACTTTTCCTTCAAATCCGCAAGAATTTTTTGTTTCTGTTCTTTGGTTAATGCCATGTTCCTTCCCCGCCGAAGGCGGGTCAGTCAAGTTAAAAATTAAAAGTGAAAAGTTAAAAAATAATGTCTGCTTCCGCAGACATGCTAAAATTACTTTGCCTCAATAGGACTTACAAATTTGCCTACTGTCTGCGGCAATTTTCAGTTTAGTGAATTCTTATTGCTTTGTCAAGACCTCAATGATTTTTTCTCCAAATTCTTCGGCAACGGCCGGACCCTCGGCAGTAACGATTTTGCCGTCGGTAATTACCGGACGTGGAATGTAGATTGCTTCATTTTCAATTAAAATTTTTATTGGTTGTTTATCCGCCT
>JAHIOY010000001.1 GCA_018894495.1 Patescibacteria group bacterium | reverse complement strand
TTTTAATTTTTTTAATTTTCCCCCCAATTTTTCCAAAGCCAAAATTGTATTTTTAACCTGACCTCTGTCTTCAGGAGAGCCAACCGAAGGCAAAATAATTGGTGGATGGGGAGAAATACAAGCGAAGATAAGCATAAATTAAAAATGAAAAATGAAAAAGTAAAAACGACAAGGTAAAACTAAAAACTTTTTAATTTTTAATTGTCGTTTTTCATTTTTAGTTTTTACTTTTGAATTATATTAAGGTCTTCTCCGCATTTTTGGCATTTTCCAGATTTGTCATACCGATGAACAATATAGTTTGTTCTGTCAATCGCTAAGGTATTGCACTTCGGGCAAAAAGTGTCTTCCGAAGGGAGACCGGGGATATTGCCGGTATAAACATATTTTAGACCGGCTTCTTTGCCAATTTTCCATGCCTTTTGTAATGTCTTAACCGACGTATCGGGTAGAGTTCGGAGTTTCCATGAAATTGCGCCAGAAAATTGACTAACATGCCAAGGCGTCTCTGGTCCCAATTCTTCATAAATAAATTTAGCAATTCCACGAAACATTTCTTCTGAATCGCTCAAGGCAGGGATAGCCAAAGTAGTAATCTCCACCCAGACGCCGGATTTTTTCATTAATTTGGCAGTATCTAAAACTGGCTCAAGCCGACCGCCGCAAATTTCTTTATAAAATTCGTCAGAGAAACCCTTAATATCAATGTTGTTGGCGTCCAAATAGGGGATTATTAATTTCGCCGCTTCCTTTGACATAAAACCATTGGAAACAAAACAATTTTTTAACCCGGCTTTTTTTGCCAATTTCATTGTGTCTAAGCCGTATTCTAAGAAAATTGTTGGTTCAACGTAGGTATAAGAGATGCTCGGCAAATTGTTCTTTAGAGCCATTTTGACAATTTCTTCCGGCGGCAAATTCTCACCCTCAATTCTTCCGGTTAATTGGGGCATTTGAGAAATATTCCAGTTCTGGCAGGATTTACATTTTAAATTACAACCAACAGTGGCAATTGATAATGAATAACTGCCCGGCAAAAAATGAGAGAATGGTTTTTTCTCAATCGGGTCAATGTTAACAGCAATGGCTTTGCCATAATTTAGGGCATACAATTTCCCGTTAATATTTTCTCTCACCCCGCATATTCCTCTTTTTCCCGGAGCAATAATACAAAAATGAGGACAATTTTGGCATTGAACCTTCCTTTCTTTTAATTTTTTATACAAATAAGATTCCTTCATAAATCAACGAATATGCGAATATTGTTTCTTTTATTCTACTCCGATTTATGCTAAAATTCAATTGTAAAGTATTCGTATATTCGTAAAAAATTCGTTATTCGTTGATTTTATGCGACATAGAATTTTTATTGCCATCAATTTTCCCGAGGAAATAAAAAAGGAGTTTTTATCTGAGCAAGGAAAATGGCCGAAATTGCCAGTGAAATGGGTAAAACCAGAAAATTTACACATTACTTTAGTTTTTTTGGGTTATCTCTCTGACAAAGAACTGCTGGATATTCTGAAAATTGTCCGGGAAGCTGCTAAAAAACACAATCCTTTTTTAATAAATTTAACTAAAGTTTGCTATGGCCCGCCGAAGAAGATGCCGCCAAGAATGGTTTGGGTTGAGGGAGAAAAATCTGACGAATTGACAGAATTGCAAAAGGATTTAGAAAAATCATTAGGAGTTGCCGAAACGCGACCTTACGCTCCACACCTTACTTTGGGAAGAATTAAAACCTGGGATTTTAGGCAAATTGAGCCGGAAGAAAGACCAGAAATAAATGAAGAGCTCAATTTAGGTCTTGAAGTAAACTCAATTGAGGTAATGGAAAGCGAATTAAAAAGAGGAGGGGCGGAATATGCGGTGCTGGAAAGCGTTCCGCTTTCTAGATAAATTAAAAACTAAAAACTAAAAATGAAAAACGACAATGAAAAATTTAAAATTAGACGAAAGTTTTTACTTTTTAGTTGTCGTTTTTAGTTTTTCATTTTTCATTTTTAATTTATGAAAGTTCACTTCATTGGCATTGGCGGCATAGGCGTTTCGGCTTTGGCAAAATATTATTTAGAAAAGGGGCATAAAGTCAGCGGCTCTGACTTAGTTTCTTCAGAAATTACTGAAGCCCTTAAAAAGTTAGGAGCAAAAATTTTCATTGGTCATTCCGGAAAAAATTTACCAAAAGATACTGATTTGGTGATATATAGCCCGGCCGTCCAAAAAACTAACCTTGAGCTAAACGCCGCATTCAAAATTCAAAATTCAAAATTCAAAATTCAAATATTAAGCTATCCGGAGGCGCTGGGGGACTTAACAAAAAAATATTTCACTATTGCGGTTTGCGGAAGCCATGGCAAAAGCACGGTGACGGCAATGATTGGATTAATTCTTACGAAAGCAGGTTTAGACCCTACGGTTATCGTTGGAACAAAAGTTAAAGAATTCGGCGACAGTAATTTCCGAATGGGTCATCCAACATTCCGCGTTGTTCCGCGTTTAGTTCCGCGTGGTTCCGCGATTTTAGTCATTGAAGCCGATGAACATTTCGCCTCTTTTTTAAATTATTGGCCTAAAATTATCGTTTTGACAAACTTAGAGCCAGACCATTTGGATTTTTATAAAAACCTTAAAAACATCCTTCTTACATTTCGCGAATATGTTTCACATCTTCCCAATAATGGTGTTCTGGTGGCAAATTGGGACGATAAGAATATCCGAAGGATGTTAATTTCTAATTTCCAATTTCTAATTTCTAATAAAATTCCAAATTCTAAATTCAAAATTCTAAAATATTCGTTAGGCCAACCGGAAGCTAAAAAACTAAAGAAAATTTTAAAAATTCCGGGGGAATTTAATGTCTCAAATGCTTTGGCGGCTTTAACAGCGGCCCGAGCTTTAAAAATTCCGGATAAAATTTCTTTTAAGGCCTTATCGGAATATAGAGGTTCTTGGCGGAGATTTGACATTGTAGAAGCAGAAATACGCGGATATCAACGCGGAAAAACGCGGAAAATTACGATCATAAATGATTATGCGCATCATCCCACCCAAATTAAAGTCACATTAGAAGCGGCGAGAGAAAAATATCCGAGAAGAAAAATTTGGTGCATTTTTCAACCTCATCAAGAGCAAAGGACTTATTATTTGTGGAATGATTTTGTCAAAGTTTTTTCAAGCGCTCCGGTAGATAAAATAATCATCACCGATATTTATGACGTGGCGGGCCGCGAAAATAAAAACATAAAAAAGCTCGTTAATTCAAAAAAATTAGTGGAGGCAATTAATAAACCATCTGTAATTTATCTTCCAAAGCAAAAAATTTTAAATTTCTTAAGGAAAAATTTAGAGGGTGGCCCGCCCGCCAGGACTTCGTCCAGGCGAAGTCGGGCGGGGGAAGTGGTGCTCATTATGGGCGCCGGCGATATTTACAATTTGTCTTTTATTTTTGCTAAGGATGTGGTAAATTAGAATTAGATAAAATAAAAAAGATGGCAAATAAAATATTTACTTTTGATATAGCAAAAATAAGAAATGATTTTCCGCTCCTTAGCCAGAAAATTTATGGAAAACCCCTTATTTATTTTGATAATGGGGCAACCACCCAGAAGCCCAGAGTTGTGATAGATACGCTCAGTAAATTATACTCCGAGCATAATAGCAATGTTCACCGGGGGGTTCATTACCTAAGCGACCAAATGACTAAAATGTATGAATTAGCCAGGCAAAAGGTTCAAAATTATTTGAACGCTCGTTATGTTCATGAAATAATTTTTACCAAGGGTATTACGGATTCCATCAACGCCGTCGCCTATTCTTTTGGCGAGTTATGCGTAAAAGAAAACGATGAGATTATTGTCTCGGAAATGGAGCATCATAGCAATATTGTTCCCTGGCAGATGCTCTGTAAACGAAAGGGCGCTAAACTGAGAGTAATTCCTTTTAATGAGAAAGGTGAGTTATTATTGGATGAATATAAAAAATTAATCAATTCCAAAACAAAGTTAGTAGCTATTGTTCACGTCTCAAATTCCCTTGGCACCATTAATCCTGTTAAAGAAATTGTAGCCATTGCCCATAAAAATAACATTCCCGTTCTCATAGATGGAGCCCAGGCAATTCAACACGAAAGAGTTGACGTTCAATCTCTGGATTGCGACTTCTATGCTTTTTCAGGGCATAAAATATATGGGCCCACAGGAACAGGGGTCTTATATGGAAAAGAACGTTGGTTAAAAGAAATGCCTCCTTATCAGGGCGGGGGAGATATGATTGACCGCGTAACATTTGAACATACCACCTACGCTGAATTGCCTTCTAAATTTGAGGCCGGCACTCCTAATTACATTGGCGCCATTGGATTGGGCTGCGCGCTGGATTATCTTACAACCATTGGGTTGAGTAATATCCAAAATTATGAAAAAAAGTTGTTGGATTATGGAACAACTAAACTCTTGGCCTTAAAGGGACTGAAGTTATATGGCACAGCAAAAAATAAAGTTTGTATTTTCTCTTTTTTATTGGACAATATTCCCGCTTATGATACTGGAATAATTTTAGATAAAATGAGTATTGCGGTACGCACTGGCCATTTCTGTACCCAGCCCATTTGGGACCATTATAAAATTGAAGGCGCCGTTAGGGCGTCTTTGACTTTTTATAATACCTTGGAGGAAATAGATTTTTTTTGCGAAGCGCTGAAGAAAATTCAAAAAATGTTTGAGTAGGGCAATACGAAATAATGACTATACAAGAGATACAGGAAAAAATTATTAAAGAATTCAAAAATTTTAATGACTGGTCGGAAAAATATAAGTATTTGATTAAATTAGGAAAATCTCTGCCCCCAATGGATTCGAAATATATAAAAAAAGACTATTTAGTTAAAGATTGCCAAATAACAACCTGGTCTCGTTCAATATTTAAAGATGGAAAGGTTTTCTATGATACCGATAGCACTTCTATAATAGTAAAAGGAATGGTTGTTTTATTAAAAAGAATTTTTTCTGGTCAAAAACCAGAAGATATTATAAATACTGATTTGTATTTTATTGAT
>JAHIOY010000075.1 GCA_018894495.1 Patescibacteria group bacterium | reverse complement strand
TCTTCCTTCACCGCCCGCTCCGGCGATAAATCTTATCGCGTCAGTTAACAGAGACCCGACCCCTGTGTTTGGAAACATTGATTTTCAGCCCTTAATTTGATAAATTAAAAACATGAGCACCATTACCATTCCTAAAAAAATAGAAAAGGAATTAAAATCCATTTCTCAAAATTTAGGTCTTTCTAAAGAAGATTTTTTGTTAAATGCTATTTTGTATTATTTTCAGGTTTTAGAAAAAAAATAGAATTGAAAGAAGAATTGGAAATTTGGGAAAAAACGAGTGATGTTGATTTAATAACTTTGATTCAAAAAGCTAATACTGGCAGAGAACTGTTCTCTGCCAATCTTATGGAGATTTTAGAAATTATTAAAACACGGAGAAGCATCAGGAGATTTCAGTCAAAAGAAATTGAAAAAGAAAAACTCGCAAAATTGGTTGAAGCCCTGATTTGGGCGCCTTCAGCCGGCAATCTGCAGGCAAGAAAGTTTTATTTTGTTTTTAATAAAGAGAGCAAAGAAAAATTAGCAATGGCGGCTTCGGACCAAAAATTTATTACCCAGGCGCCTTTGGTTGTAGTGGGATGCACTGATGATGAAATTGAGTGGAAATACGGCGAGCGGGGAAAGACGGTTTATTCAATTTGCGATGTAGCAATGAGTGTGCAAAATATGATGCTTTTGGCTGTTGAGCAAGGATTGGGAACCTGCCCGGTCGGCGCTTTTGACGAAAAAGAGGTTAAGGAAATTCTAAATCTTCCCAAAAATTTAAGGCCCATTATTATTGTGCCGGTTGGCTATCCAGCCCATAAACCTTCGGCCCCTTCCCGCGTCTCAAAAGAAAAAGTAGTAGAATTTATAAAATAGTATTTGCGCTATTGACAAAATGAAGGGGTTGAGTATAATAAATTTAGACCAATAAGTCGAAGTATCTTAAAGTAAGCCATTAATTCCTTTGTATAGAAAACTGAAAGTTTTCTATAAATTTAAAATTGAAGGCCCATAGTAAGTAGAGCGACCCAGGTCAATAAAGGTCGTTTTTTAATTTCGTAGAGCAATATGGCATTCCAAAAATTTGATAATCCCCGGGGTGATTTTCAACCCCGCCAAATGTTTAAAGGTGACTGGAAATGCGCTGAATGCGGAGCGCCAATAACCGAATTGCCTTTTCAACCGGACCAGGATAGACCGATTTACTGCCGCGACTGTCATCAAAAAAAGAGAACTCAGTTCAGCCGCTAAAGAACATTGAGAAAAAGCCCCGACTTCATCGGGACTTTTTGTTTTGTTAATTTAATTTGCTATAATGAACCCAGTAGTAGAACTTTGGCTATCCCGCCTTCGGCGGGATAATTTGGCCAAAAAGGCCAGCCAAAGTCCACTACTGGGTAAAAAAATGGAAATTTTAGTTGTTGGTTCAGGAGGAAGGGAAGATGCATTGGTTTGGAATCTCGGTCAAAGCCCTCTTGTTTCTAAAATTTATTGCGGTCCGGGAAATGGCGGAATTTGCTCAAGGCCAAAAACCGAGTGTCTCTCCATAAAGGCAGACGACATTTTTGGTTTGGCTGATTTTGCTCAGGAAAATCGAATTGATTTAACCATAGTTGGACCCGAGGCGCCCTTAGTAGCTGGAATTTCTGATTTATTTGAAAAGCGGGGCTTGAAGATTTTTGGGCCCAAAAAGAAAGCGGCTCAACTTGAGGGCAGTAAAATTTTCGCCAAAAATTTTATGAAAAAATATGGCATTCCTACCGCGGACTTTGAAAATTTTTCCAAGCCGGAAAAGGCAAAAGAGTACGCGTTAAAAAATTTGCCAATAGTAATCAAAGCCGATGGTTTGGCCGGCGGAAAGGGGGTTGTTGTCTGCTTTAACCGAGACGATGTTTTAAAAGCAATTGAGCGGCTAATGCTCAAAAAGGAATTTGGCGTCTCGGGAAACAGGGTTGTGGTTGAAAAATTTTTAGAAGGAGAAGAAGCGACGTTTATGATTCTGACTGATGGCGAAAAATTTATTACTCTGCTTCCGACCCAAGACCATAAAGCGGTTTTTGACGGAGACAAAGGCGAGAATACCGGCGGCATGGGAGCTTACGCGCCGGCGCCGATAATTGATGCTCAAATAAAAAAAGAAGTTCAAGAAAAAATTGTTAAGCCGTGTTTGGCTGGATTAAAAAAAGAGAGAATAATATATAAAGGATGTCTTTATTTTGGTTTGATGCTCACTAAAACCGGACCCAGGGTTTTGGAATTTAACTGCCGTTTTGGCGACCCGGAATCGCAGCCCCTGATGATGCTACTGGAAAGCGATATTGTCCCTATTTTAAAAGAAATTGCTGAAGGAAAGTTATTAACAAAAGAAATTAGGTGGCGAAATGGAGCAGCGGTTTGCGTGATTATGGCTGCTGGCGGTTACCCCGGAAAATATGAAATTGGAAAGGAAATAAAGGGACTGGAAGAAGCGGAAAAAATGAAAGATGTGGTTGTTTTTAGCGCCGGGATAAGAAAAGAAAATGGGATTTTAAAGACAGCCGGAGGCAGGGTTTTGGGGGTGACGGCCAGGGGGAGGGGGCTCAAAGAGGCAATTGCTTTGGCTTATCAAGCGGTGGCGAAAATTCATTTTGAAGGAGAGCATCATCGGACTGATATTGGCAAAAAAGCCCTGGAGAAATTTTAATTTTTAAATGTTATCTATTATCATTCCAACCTTAAACGAGGAAAAACTTTTACCTATTTTGCTTAAAGAAATAAAAAAGCAAAATTTTTCTGATTGTGAAATAATCGTGTCTGATGCTGGTTCAAAAGATAAAACAGTTGAAATTGCCAAAAATTTTGGCTGCCAGATTGCCAAGGGCGGTTTGCCGCCCAAGGGGAGAAATGAAGGAGCAAAAATAGCCAGAGGCGATTTATTTTTATTTTTAGACGCTGATAACATTTATTTGCCGGAAAATTTTCTTAACAAATTACTCGGTGAATTCAAGAAAAGAAATTTAAAAGTAGCATCTTTTCCCGTTTGTCCTCAGGGAAATTGGTTTGATAAACTTGCTTATGGGACTTATAACTGCTGGGTTAAATTAACCCAAAATTTTTTGGCTTACGCCACAAACGGTGTTTTAGTCAAAAGAGAAATTTTTGAAAAAATCAGGGGATTTGACGAAGAAATAAAAATCGGCGAGGACCACGACTTTGCCAAAAGAGCCGCAAAAATCGGGAAATTCGGATTCATTGAGACAAAATCCGTTTTGACTTCAACGAGAAGGTTTGAAAGAGAGGGGAGATTGAGAGCCTATTCAAAATATATTTTAGCCGGAATTTACATCTTTTTATTTGGTCCGGTTAAAAAAAATATTTTTAAATATCATTTCAACGACCTT
>JAHIOY010000074.1 GCA_018894495.1 Patescibacteria group bacterium | reverse complement strand
GGTTAAATTAATAATTTCTGCTTCGCTTGTCGTGGCATTACCCTTTACTTTATTAATTATTTCTTCCAATGTTTGATCAGGTGCCGATTCCATTTCTTGAACCGACAAAAAGCCCGCATTCGCCTCACTTAATTTTTGGGCGAAAAAAAGAATTTTTGCCCCCTCTACTTGTTGTTTGCTAATGTCAAGTAAGCCGTTGTCTCCTCCCATTTCCCGCCAGTCAGAGCCGTATTTGAACTTTAATTTTCCGTCCGGGCTTACAAATTCTTTTTCTTCTATTTTTGCTGGTTGAGGAATTAGTTCTGTTTTTGGCATTTCAAATTTCGGGGGTTCAATTTTGGACAAGGATTTTTTAAACTCCTTGAACCGCCAATAAGTTAAAAAACTGAAAAATAAAATCAGGGAAATCAAAAGCAAAAGAAATAGTTTCGGATTAAAAAATGTTTTTGGCCGCATATTATTATTTCATTTTAAAGCATTTTGCTAAATTAAGCCAATCCTCAACTGACAGGGTTTCGGCTCTTTGGCTCGGCTGGATGTTATTTTTCAAAAGCCACTCTTTCATTTTTTCTTTATCTAATTTTAGTCCACTTGCTAAGTTATTCAAGAGTTGTTTTCTGGGATGGGAAAACCCCGCCCTCACCACTTTAAAAAACAACTCTCTCGGTAAATTTCCTACGATCGTGGCTTTTTTACCGAATTGGCGCGGAATTATTTTGATAATAGCAGAATCAACCTTAGGGGAGGGCCAGAAGGCTCTTTTTGAAACATAACTGATAATTTCGGGTTTAGCGTAAAACTGGACCGAAACCGCCAATAAATTCATATCCGGAGGTTGGGCCACAATTCTCTGGGCTACTTCCTTTTGCACCATCAAAACCATCTGTTGAGGTTTGACCTCAACCTTTTCTAGGAAAAGACGAATAACGGGCGAGGTAATATAGTAAGGAAGATTTGCCACCACCTTGTAAGAATTTTGAATTTTGAATTTTGAATTTTGAATTTTTAGAATATCTCCGTTTATAATTTCAACATTTTGAATACCCTGCTCATCTAAAACATTTTTCAGAATTTCAACCATCTTTATGTCCTTTTCTATTGCGATAACTTTTTTTACTCTTTTTGCTAATTCCTGAGTTAAATTTCCAATACCTGGCCCGATTTCCAAAACAATATCATCCGGTTTGAGTTCGGCTGTTGCGACAATTTTTTGAAGAACCCTTTTGTCAACCAAAAAGTTCTGACCCAACCCCTTTGAAGGTCTTATTTTGTATTTTTTAATTATTTTTCCAATTGGTATTTGAGACATTAAGTTTTTTGGACATGCGACGTCACGTGCGACGTCCATACCTCTTGACATTATATTTGGCAGGCGTTAAAATAAAATCAATAAAATTAAAATTAAAAAACATTTCTAAACTAATGCCAATTCTAAAAAATCCCTTCGGATTCTACAAAATTCTTCGGGATTTTGTAAACTTGTTTTGTAAACTTGAACTTAATAAATTAAAATTACAAATTGCACCAGCAATTTGTAGATTATTAAAGGGAGCCATTACTGACCCGGTTTTCTTTTTTAAAACGGTCCCGTTCATTCTTTTCATAATGCTACTCTTTATTTTTCCTCCCAGAGAGGATTTTTCTTTTTTGGACTTGCCGTCTGACGGCTTAAACGAGCAAAATTTATTTTTAGAGCAAAGTTCGGCCGCTCAATTTGAATTTCCCGATTTGTCTCTGGTTCAGAACACAGGTCTAAAAGCGGTTTCCCCTCCCAATATTTTTCGCTCCGAGGTTTTGGGGACTTTGGTGGAAGATGACGAAGAAAAAAAGGGAATTGTTGAGTATACGGTAAAAGAAGGAGACAGCGTCTGGTTAATCGCCAAAAATTTCGGGCTTTTGACAGAAACGATTATTTCTGCCAACCAGTTTTTATTTCGTAATTTTTCAAATTCCGAAATAAAGAATAGTATCAAAAACTCTTTAATTAAACCAGGCCAGCAGTTGATTATTTTGCCGATTGACGGAGTTATGCATTTGGTAAAAGAAGGAGACCGGGTGGAGGATTTGGCTAAAAAATATCAAGTTGAGGCAGAAAAAATTATTGAATTTAATGGACTATCAAAAGATGGGGATTTAGTTTTAGAAGAGCTTTTAATTATTCCCGGCGGCAAAATGCCGATTGAGCCAGAAATTAAAGAAATTAAAAAGATTGTTGTTAAGTCGTCTAATATAAAAAATTCTTATCCCTGGGGTTATTGCACCTGGTGGGTGGCTCAAAAGAGAACTATCCCAAACGATTGGGGCAATGCCAAAAATTGGTTGAATAATGCCATTGCCGATGGTTTCAATGTTTGCAAGGGAAGCAACTGCGCGCCTGAAGTTGGCGCCGTCATTTCCCTTAAAACCTCCCACCCCTTAGGTCATGTTGCTTATGTTGAAGAGGTAAGGGGAGGTACGGTTATCTTTTCTGAAATGAATTACTATCAATTCGGGGGGACGAATCATCATCGTCTTAAAATAGGTGATTCCGGAATCAAGGGTTATATTTACTAGTCCTCGCGAAGGCGATAAGAAAGAGCTTCGCTTAAATGGTCAAATAAGATGTTTTCAGTGTCTTCCAAATCAGCGATTGTTCTGGCTGTCTTTAGAACCCGATGATACCCTCGGGCCGATAATCTTCCCGAGTCAACAAATTTTTTTAAAAGACCCTGCGACCTGCCGTCTATCTGGCAGTATTTTTTTATTTTGGAGATGTCAATTTCCGAATTGGTTAAAAACTTTTCATCTTTGTATCTTTCTTTTTGAAGTTCCCTTGCCTTGTTCACCTTCTCTCTTATTTTAGGGGTCTGGTTTTCTTCATCTGATTCGGCTAACTTTTCATATTTTATTTGGGGAACGGTTATAAATAGGTCAAGGCGATCCATTAAGGGTCCTGATAGTTTTCTCCGGTACATTGAAATTTGAGAGTTGGCGCAGGTGCATTTTATTTCCGGATTTCTAAAATAACCGCAGGGACAAGGATTGGAAGCCGCAACCAAGGCAAAGCGAGCCGGGAAAGTCAAGGAATGCCTTGCCCTTAAAATAGTAATTTCTCCTTCTTCAATCGGCTGGCGCAGGGACTCCAGGACATTGCGATGAAATTCGGGAAATTCATCCAGAAACAACACACCGCGGTGAGCGAGAGTGATTTCGCCTGGCCTCGGAGGATTTCCGCCGCCAATCAAAGAGACCTCAGACGAGGTGTGATGGGGCGACCTAAATGGTCTTTGGTTAATGAGGGGTTTAGACCTTGGCAAGAAGCCGGCCATGCTGTAAATTTGGGTTACCTCCAAGGACTCTTCAAAAGAAAGCGGAGGCAGAATGGAAATAATTCCTTTTGCCAGCAGGGTTTTTCCTGTTCCCGGGGGACCGGTCATTAAAAGGCTGTGGCCGCCGGCTGCCGCAATTTCTAAAGCCCTTTTGGCGTATTCTTGACCTTTTATATATTTGAGGTCAAGGAGATAATTTTGATTTTCAAGAAAATCATTGGGATTTGTTTTCTGGGCTAAAATTTCTTTTTTCCCTTCTAAATGAGCTACAACTTCTCTTAGGTCCTGGGCCCCGATTATTTTTAATTCCTTCTCGCCTATTAAACCCGCCTCCAATGAATTTTCTTTTGGCAGAATTAATTCGGAAAACCCCTTCTTTAAAGCAAAAAGGGCGAAAGAAAGCGCGCCCTTAATTGGCCTCAGCGTCCCTTGTAAGGACAATTCTCCCAAAAATAATTTCTTTGCCGGAGAAAAACTGATTTTCTTTTCCGCTAAAAGGTAAGCCAAAGCAATTGGCAAATCGTATAAAGAACCCTCCTTTTTTAAGTCAGCCGGAGCCAAAGAGACCAAAACCCTTACCGGCTGGCTATGAGGCGATTGAAAACCGGAGCTCTCAATGGCTGCCCCAACTCTTTCTCGCGACTCCTGAATAGCTTTGTCCGGCAAACCGACAATTTCAAAACGGCGCAACCCATAAGAAGTGTCAATTTCAACTTCAATAATTTTTGCCTCCAAACCAATCATCGCTGCCGAATAAACTTTTGAGGGCATACTAATAAACTTTAACAGATAAATAGGAATTTGACAATTTTAATGAATTTTTTAAACTCCGTTAGAAAAATTGTTAGAAATTTATACTTGCTTGCTTTACATTTTTTTCTAATGGGGTAAAATAGAATTATATGCCTACTCAATCTGTTTTAACTAAAACTAAATATCAACAAAAGTTGGAAGAATTAGAAAAAGAAATCCTGAAACTTAAAAAAGGAGCAGGTTTTAAATTTCCTCCAAAAATAATCTCTCTAAAAGGGATTCTTAAAGGGATTAAAATTACTGAGGAAGATATTGAAAAAGCTAAAAAATCTCTATTTAAAGAAGCTAAAATTTAAAATGTATTACATCGCCGATACCCATGCATTTTTGTGGTATTTATCTGATAGCCCGAAACTCTCTCAAAAAGCCAGGGCTATTTTTGATTCTTGCGATCGCGGTGAAACAACCATTATTATTTCAGCCATTGTTTTGTTAGAATCTATTGATATTCTTGACAAGAAAAAGATAAGGTTGAATTTCGATGAGATTATTTTTAAAATTCTCCAGGCAAACAATTTTATTTTTTCAGAAATTAATTGGAGTTTAATTTTAGAACTAAATAAAATCAAAGGTCTAAAAGATCTTCATGACAGGGTTCTTGTCACTACTGCCCAACTTTTTAATACTTTTTTAATTTCCAAAGATAAAATTATCAAGGATTTTTACAAGAAAACTATATGGTAAAATAGTAAACCTTTTGCAATTTTCCCTATTTTTCTCCTTTTTCTTCCAAGACAACTTTGAGGTCAGGAGGCAGGGAAATCAATTTGAGCAATTCTGGGTCAATAAGTTGATGTGCCGTGGGAGGATTTTGTTTTAGTTCATCCCAGATCTTTTTGGTTATTTCTGGTGGCGGTTGGTAGACGATTCTACTAGGAATACCTCTTTTCTCTATAAATCTTTTATCTTTAAAGGGTGCTTGAACAAATGCAATCGTGAGGAACGATCCACTCTTTGTTACAACCAATTCATTTCCCTGCAAACGTTCTCTAGGTTTACCTTCCCATGGCGGGTACCTTCGTGGAAACTTTTCACCCTTCCAGTTATTAATTTCCCAAAGGTTGTAACCCTCTGCATAAGATCCTGCTTTCTCTTCGTGTCCAAGATATTCTGTACCATCAGGAATTTTCGCCTCAATAAAAGTCGGCACTTTCTCTTTCATTAGTTTCTCATACCAACTTTCTTTTTCAATCTCTTTTTTAACTCCTTCTTGTTTTTGCCATTTTTCAAAACTTTCTTTTTCCTTTTCTGGCAACTTCAATTCTCCGCTTTTTACTGCTCCAATAAATTTTTCCCTAACCAATCCTTTCCCTCTTTCATAAATTTCCTTTTCCTCTTTTGTTAATTTTACTTTATTAAGCCAATCCGGTTCCGGGCAATACTTTTCAAATAATTTTTCTTCTTCTTTTATTTTTTCCGGGTCCGCCATAATTTATTTACCCCGTTAGAAACAATGCTTCTAACGGGGTTTAAGACACTTTGAGCAAATTTTGGCTTCGGGAAATGCCCTTAGCCGTTCGGCTTCGATTGGTTTTCGGCACTTTTCGCAAATTCCGTATTTGCCCTTTTTAATTCTTTTCAGAGCCAAATTAATTTCTCTTAATTTTAATTCTAAGGAATATTCAATTGGCAAAAGAGCGCTGTATTTCTCAACTTCATCGGCCGCTTTTTCTAAAATTCCTCCCCCGGATTCTTCGCCAAAATAAGGGAAACGCGTCTCCCAGTTCCCCTCTAATTTTTCATCCTTTTTGGCAAATCTTTTTAACTCTTCTTCCAGTTCCCCTTTTTCTTTTTTTAGATTTTCCCTTAACTGAAAGAGAAATTTTTTTCCGATTTTAATCATTTAATATAAAAATATCTTTTTATTTTACTCATTACTTCCTAAAATAAAAATACCAATAAAGAAAAAGAGCGAGCAGGATTGGAACCGCAATCAATAAAACCCTGGCCAAGACCTTTTTAAAAACGGACGGTTTTTTGGGCATTTGTTCTTCGGGCAGTTCCTTCTCAAAAACCGTTTTCTCCGGCTCCTCCCCGCTCGGCGGGATCCTCGCCAAGGGCGGGACAGTTTTTATTTTTTCAGCCGGTTCTTTTTCTGTTTCAATAACTTCCCCCTTTTTTCCTTTTGTCTCTTCTTCCTCAATTTTTTTACTTAACTCTTCAAATTTTACCTCTTCCTTTGCCCATTTTTTTATTTGAAATTCTTCGGACTCTTTTTCTTTTACCTTTTCAACAACCCCCTCTTCTTCCCAACTTTCTTTAATTGTTTCTTTTGTTCCAATGCCCGGTTTCTCTAATTTTTCTAAAATAATTTTTAGTTCTTTAATTCTTTTGTCCAAATTTTCTTCTTCATCCAAAAGGGCTTGGTAATCTGACTGCAATTTTTTTAGTTCTACGTCTAAACCGCTTTTCTTTTCTTCAACCGTCCATCTTTTCTTTTCTGTTTCTCTTCTCCCTCTTTCTATTTCCCATCTTTTACTCTCTATTTCTCTCTTCTCGCTCGGAGTAGCCAATTTTTCTTTCTCCTCAATCATTTTTAGTTTTTCTACGATTTCTTTTTCCTGATTTGTTATTTCTTCTAATTCCCTTTGTATTTTTCTCTTGTCTCTGGAGATTTTTTCTATCGCATCGCCCAACGGCAAAAGTTGTTTTTCTATTTCCTTTATTTTATCTTCGCGGCTCATTTTTTCAATTTTAGCCGAAACCTTATTTACTTCCCTGATTAATTCTCTTTCCTTTTCTAATAACTTTTGCTCGTTAATCTCTGCCTCCCTAAGCTCTCTTTCCGAAATCCCAATTTTTGCTTCTGATTCCCATCTTTCCGTTTCTATTAGGTGCCTTTCTTCTTCTATTTTCCATCTTTCCGTTTCTATTTCTCTTTTATCTTTTAAAGAAACAGCTCTTTTTTCTTTTTCTTCAATCAGTAATTTTTTTTCTTCAATCTCTTCCTCTTCTTTTAAGACCGGTTTAATCTCTTCCCTCAGCCGTCCCATTTCCATTAATAATGTTTTCCTTTTTTCCTCGGTCTGTTTTTTTTGGGGAATAAGCACGCCGAGTTCCCTTTCTAATTGAACCCTTTTTTCTTCTAATTCCTTCTTTGTTTCTTTTGGCGGGGCCGTTGGCTTCATTAAAATTTCTTCTACCGCCTTTTTACCTATTTCCAATGTCTCCTCCTCTGCTTTTTTGGCCGCTTCTTCTCTTATTTGCTTTACCATTTTTTCTTCCGTTTCTTCTACTGTCTTTTCCCTGTCCGCAATTTCTTTTTCTCCGCCAGCTGGCGGATTTTCTTCTTCAATTTTTAATTCCGCCTTGCCTCCTTTTTCTTCTTCAGCCGCCCTTTCAACGTCTTTTTTCATTGTCCGCAAGACCCTTCCGCCAACCTCTTCATTTTTTGGGTCATCTTTTTTCATCATAATTTAATATCTTTTTTTCGTTAAATTCGTTAAAAATCAATTTTTATTGATTTTTAGACAATCAAGATTGATTTTTAGACTCGGGACTAACCTCCTCTAAAGAAAGGTTAACTCGGCCCTGTTCATCTATTGATATTACTTTAACCGGAACCACGTCTCCGAGATTGACTATGTCTTCCACCCTTTTGACGCGATAAGGCGCCAGTTGGGAAATGTGAATTAGACCATCCTGCCCGGGAGCGATTTCAACCATAGCTCCAAACCCCAGAATTCTCCTTACTTTTCCCCGGAACGTTTCTCCGACCTTTATTTCTTTGGTGATATTTTTTATCCAGGCCATTGCTTTTTGAGCCGAGACCTCCTTTTCGGCGGTAATAAAAACCTTCCCATCGTCTTCAACGTCTATTGATACCTGGCACTCTTCAATTATTTGTTTTATTGTTTTTCCTTCAGAGCCAATAACTTTGCCAATTTTTTCGGGATTAATTTGGATGATAAAAATTTTAGGGGCGAGCGGAGAAAGATTTGGTCTTGGTTTTTCCAAGGTTTCTTCTAATTTTTCTAAAATTTCTAATCGCGCTTCCTTGGCCTGCTCCAACGTTTCTTTTAAAATTTCCTCATTTATGCCGTCAATCTTAACATCCATTTGCATGGCCGTTATTCCCTTTTTGGTGCCGGCGAGCTTAAAATCCATATCTCCGTAAGAGTCCTCGGGTCCCTGAATATCGGTTAAGAGTTTGAAATTTTTTTCATCTTTTTTCACCAATCCCAAAGAAATGCCGGCGACCGGATTTTTTATTGGAACCCCGGCGTCCATTAGAGCCAAAGAAGAACTGCAGACCGAAGCCATAGAGGTTGAGCCGTTGGAGGATAAAATTTCAGAAACAATTCTTAAGGTGTAGGGAAATTTTTCAAAGTCGGGAATCAAAGGAAAAAGGGCCCTTTCGGCTAACATTCCATGTCCAATTTCCCTTCTTCCCGGCGCCCTCAGGAATTTTACTTCCCCAACCGAATAAGGAGGAAAATTATAATAATGCATAAATCTTTTTTTTCCGCAAAATTCCATTCCTTCCAGCAATTTTACATTGTCCGGGCCGCCTAAGGTCAAAATAGAAAGCGATTTGGTTTCCCCTCGCTCAAAGATAGCCGAGCCGTGGGTTCTCGGCAAAACCCCGACCTGGCAAGAAATTTTTCTGATTTCCTTCAATTTTCTTCCATCCGGCCTCTTATCCTGATTTAATATATTTTCCCTAAATATTCCGGTCAAGGTTTGTTCAAAGAAATTTAAGGCAAAATTTATTTTTTCCGGGTGCTTCTCTTTAATAAACAGCAAAAGTTCTTCCTTGATTTTGTCTGTTTTTCCCGTTTCCTCTCCGCTATATAGGGCTTCCTCTAATCGTTTTCCTAAAAATTTCTTAATTTCTGATTCCAGTTCTGGCTCAGGCGACTTTTCAACCAGGTCTATTTTCTTTTTTCCGCTTTTTTTTATAATCTGTTCTTGAAAAGCGATTATTTTTTCCAAATAGGGTTTGGCAAACTTGAACGCCTCTAAAATCGTCTCTTCTGCCACTTCCTGGCCCTCGGCTTCAAGCATATTGATTAAAAAACCCTGTTTATTTTTAAGGCCGGTTAAAGTCAATTCTAATTCGGCCGATTCTCTTTGCGCATAGGCGGGATTTAAAATAAATTCCTTGTCAATTTTTCCTATTCTTAAAATAGCTAAGGGTCCTGACCAAGGAATATCTGAAACCCCCAAAGCTAACGAGGCGGCAATGAACCCCAAAACATCAGGGTCATTTTCTCTGTCCCAAGAAAGGCAGGTAACAATTATTTGCACCTCTCTTCCAAAATTTTCAGGAAATCTTGGCCGAACGCCGCGGTCAATCAAACGAGCGGTTAAAATTGCTTCATCGGTTGGTCGGCTTTCCCGGCGTACAAATCGAGAGCCCAAAATTTTTCCGGCCGCATAATATCTTTCCAAATATTCAACAGTTAAAGGGAAAAAACCTCTGGACTCGCTTTCTGCCTTGGACATTACGGCTGTCGCCAAAACGACCGTATCTCCAAGGCGAACTAAAGCGGAACCGTTGGCTCTCTCTGCCCAGTTATTCAGTTCAACAATGAGTTCCTTTTCGTTGATTGCTAATTTAAATTTCATAAAATATCAATGCTAATAATCGATGCCAATATACTAATGAATACTAATTATACCAATATTCGTATCATTAGTATGAATTCGTATATTAGTATCGCATTACTCCTTTAACAAATATTTTTCCGAACTTTCTCCTAAATCGTTAAATTCGTCAGCCATTTCTTTTAACTTGGCGGAAGCCGACCTGCCAAAGGCGATAATTTCCACTCTTTTTCCCTGATTTTTTAAATATTCCACTAACTGCAAAAAATCGCCGTCTCCTGAACACAAGACAATAGTGTCAATTGTGGGAGCAATTCTGATGGCATCAACCGCAATTCCAACGTCCCAGTCGGCTTTTTTAAAACCGCCATAGTATTCCTGAAGGTCTCTGATTCTGGTTTCAATTCCCAATTTAGTCAAGGCCTCAAAAAATGGTTTTTCCTCGCCGCTTTTAGTCCTAACAACGTAGGCAAAAGCCCTGATTAAATTCCTTCCGCTTATGGCTAATTTTAAAATTTCGCGGAAATTGACTTTTGCCTGATATAAATTTTTAGCCGAGTAATATAAGTTCTGGACATCTATAAAAATTGCTACTCTTTGCCCGGGATATTTAATCGCCATATCTCATTTTAATTTCAGCTCCTTTGAGAGATTATTATACCTTTTTTCATCCTCTTCTTTTAAATACTTTAAAAACTTTCTTCTCTTTGCCACCATTTTTAAAAGGCCCCTTTTGGAGTGGAAATCCTTTGGATTCTTTTTTAAGTGCAAAAGCAACTGATTTATTTCCTCGGTCAGCAAAGCAATCTGGACTTCCAGAGAACCGGTATCCGATTCGTGCAATTTATATTTTTCTATTGCCTTTGTTTTTTCCTCCGGAGTTAACATATTGGTCTTAGTATAACATAGTTTTTAAAAAACCGTCAACTTATTTAACTTTTAACTTTTCACTTTTAACTTTAAACTTCTATTGTGCCCCCACCGGGACTCGAACCTGGAATCCTTCCTTAAGAGGGAAGTACTTTGCCAATTAAGTTATGGGGGCGGGCCGCACCTCGCTTCTGCTCGGGCGGAATTTCTAATTTCTAATTTCTAAACCGTTTGAAAATTAAATCATTGAAAATTCATTGAAAATTGAAAATTGTAAATTGAAAATTTCATAACGTGCCCCCGGAAGGACTCGAACCCTCAATCCTTTGGTCCGAAGCCAAATATGTTATCCATTACACCACGGGGGCT
>JAHIOY010000073.1 GCA_018894495.1 Patescibacteria group bacterium | reverse complement strand
GACAGAAAACTGTTCCATGCATTCCTTGATCACGTCCGGCGAGAGGATCATATCGGCATCGAGATAGAGGATATATTCGCCTTGCGCTTGCGCCACGCCGAAATTCCGCTGAGCGCTTCTCTCAGGTCCTTTGTTAAAAAATTTAATCTTGCATCCTGCTTTATAACTTTTAACTTTAAAACTTTCAACTAAGTCTTTCGTTTTGTCCGTCGAATTATTATCCACCACGATAATCTCTATTTTATCACAAAAATAGGTCTGTCGCAAAATTGACCCCAGGCAATTGGCGATATTGCGTTCTTCGTTCTTGGTGGTTATAACTATACTGACTAGTGGATTCATATGCTTGATAACTTGATAACTTTCTACTTTATAACTTCTTTACTTCCCAGTGCCCGCCTTTATCCGGACCGATGCGTTTAATATACCCCACCTCTTTCAATTTTGCTATATTGTTTTCTATTGCCGTTGTAGATATATTCAAATTGTTGGATAATTCCGGTATGGTAATATTCCCATTACTTCTCATTATTTCAATGATTTTCCTTTGTCTTTCACCCAACTTTTCACCCAACTTTTCACCCAACTTTTCACCCAACTTTTCACCCAACTTTTCAGGGACATTTTCAGGGACATTTTGCTTCCTTTTTTCAAAAGAAATGACAAAAGCGCCTGTTTTTTCAGAAAAATCAGGTGTTTTATTGCCATTTTTCTTACACTCCTCTATTATTCTCTGAAAACCTGTTCCCCAATTTTCTACTAAACCGATTTTATGAAAAATTTCAACTAATTTTTTATTTCTTGGGATAGATCTATTTTCAGTAAGAATACTTTTTGTGTCAATTTCTTTCGGCAAAAGTCCCGGACTCCAAATTTCAAGAGAATTATCAAATATCCTGATTTGAATATTTCCCGAGTCATTATAGTCTCGATGAATCAAAGCATTAATAACAGCCTCTCGCAAAGCTAATAGCGGATAGTCCCAAATTTCATCTCGTTTTGGCTTTCCGGTCATGACAAATTCCGTGCTGATGTGTCGCTTAATAAAATCCATTGCCTGACCAACGGTATTGATAATATTTCCGTCAAATTTTTTTTCATCCAAAAATTTAACCACGCTCTGCCCCTTGAATCTTGCCGCTCTTAGGGTGGCGTTATAAATCTCAATATTATTTTTTATAAAACAAAGATAGCCGGCGTTTGAAATCTTATTTTTTATTATCAGCCCAATCTTTTTTAAAAAATCAATCGAAGAAACAATTTTAAATCCATAATATTCCTTGTTTACTTTTTCGATAAGCTTATCGTCAAATTCTAATTTTCTAAAATCTTTTTCCAAATACATTTTATCAAAATCAGATAAGGCATATCTTTTTATCAGCTCCCTCACTTCAGTTTGTGACATTTTCTGATTTGTTTTTCCAACTCTTACATATGCCCTGTCAAAAGCAAAAACGGGCTTGTTGTCAGATTCAGAAACTTCTATTTCCACAATCTCTCCAAGACCAAATGTTTTAACATTTATGGATGGATACAGTATGGGGTCAGTATGATTTTTTGTCTTATTCGCAAAATCTTCTATTGTATTTTTTCCAACTTGAATTCCACTTGCCACACCATCATCATTCATGCCAATGATAACCTTGCCTCCTTTTTTGTTGGCAAAAGCGCAAAGAGAAATTATCGCCTCCTTCCATTCGGAAAAAGAAGATTTTAATTCAATTTTTTCAGATTCCTTTATTTTCATAAAGCTATATTTTTATTCATGCTTAAAAGTGTTTATATTTAAATGATATATTTTAAGTATACTTAAAACTCGTCGAAAGGTCGAGCTTGCCATCATATCTTCAGCTTCTTTCAGTCTTTCATAGCCCATTCTAGCCAGCCAAAGTTTGAACGGTTCGGCGTTTAACGAGGGTTCGGACGCGCGATCAATTTTTTCCACCCCAAAGTCATCTATTGACGACGGGGCAAATTTCCCGCCAAAAATCGTTTAAAAACAGGCTGAATTATTATTGTTTTTCCATCTGTGTTTATTTCCCCTGTTTCATTATTCGTAAGAACAGCGCCCGATTTTAACTTTAATTCATTCATCGCCTTCAGCAAACTATCCACTTCTCTCTTTTTGGTTTCTTCATCGCTTAAATCCCAACAAACTTGAATTAATTCCTTGTTTTTATTTTTTTCCCTTGTCAAAAAATCAACTTCAGTGCCATCTTGATTTTTGTAATAAAAAACTTCATCGCATTTCCTTTTCAATTCCAAAAAAACGACATTCTCGAGCATTCTCCCCCTATCCTCGGAAAAGCGAAACGAAACGCTGCTCGCCAATCCGGTATCAACTGCATAAATCTTTTTTAATGTTTTGCTTTGATTTTTATAAGAAAAAGAAAATTGGAGCAAATCAAAGACCAGAAAAGATTCCTTAAAATATTCAAGATAGGATGAAACCGTATCGAAGGAAAGGTTGTATGCTTTTTTTAAAGATTCGGCAGTCGTTATTTTTCCAGAGTTACTCAGCACAAAAACTGCCATTTTTTCCAATGCATCCTTTTCTCTTATATCATGCCTTATTATTATATCTTTCTGCAAAATATCAAGAAAATAATTTTTTAATAAAGCGGGATTATCGCCGGTAACGACCGCCGGAAAACCTCCAATTTCCATAAATTTTAAAAATTCCTTGTGCAATAATTTTTCTTTCAGAACAATATCTTTATCTCCCTCCAATTTTATTTTCTTGAAATCAATATATTCCGCAAACGAAAGAGGAAATATTTTATAAGACAAATGCCTGCCTGTTATCAAAGATGAAATCTCCCCGCTCAAAAGCTTTGAAGATGAACCTGTTATAAAAATCTTAAAATTCTCTCCGTCTCTCAATTTCCTAACCGCTTTTTCCCAATGATCTATTTCCTGAATTTCATCAAAAAATAAATAACGCAAACCTGAATTAAAATACTCCCTGAAAACAGCCACAAGATCTTCAATTATTTCCGGATCATTATGGCTAATAAAAAACGGATCCTCGAAATTTATATACAAAAAATTACCTTTTAAATCTAAATTTCTTATAATTAATTTTAAAACCGAAGACTTGCCGCTCCTTCTTGGGCCGACCAAATCAATGATTTCTTCGCTTTTTATGTCTATCATTTCCAATATATGCCTGATCTGAAGTTCATCCTTTTCCACGCTTTTTCGCCAGAAATCGATTATTTTTATCAGTTGTTCATTATTATTTATCATAATGTATAGTTTACCATAATACCATTATTTAATCAAGTATGATTTACTATCCAATTTCTTAAGATGTTTTTATCTGTTTCTCGCTTTATACTTAACTCCTGCCATAAACCTTAAAAAATACATTCCCGCCGCCAAAATCGGATGGGCGATCAATTTTTTCCATTTCCCGTTTTCGATGAAAACCGATGTTTAAATAATAAATTCCAAAAAATTATCTTTATTTATTATTTTAAATTCCGATTGGCCGTAAGTGTCAATGAACTTTTGCGGCATTTTGGCTTTATTTTTTCCATATTTAAATTCATAAACCCTAAGCTCCCCCGCTTCTTCTTCCGCGTAATCTATCTCGCTTCCGGTATAAGCGCGCCAAAAATAGCCGGACACGGATCTTTCTTGATGTTTATTTTTCTTAATCCGCTCGGACACTAAAAAATTTTCAAACAAAGCGCCTTGATCATTCCTGTCATCCAAAGAATTAAAATTGCCAATAACCACATTCCTTACGCCCAAGTCATAAAAATAAATCTTGTCTTTCTTGGCGATTTCTTTGCGGGGATTTTTAGACAGAGCTGGCAAACGGAAAATTATAAAAGATTTTTCCATAAGATCCAGATATTTTCTGACTTTTTCGTGGCTTAATTCCAAATTAATCGCCAATTCATTAACAGAAACTTCTTGACCAATCTGAAAAGCCAATAATTTAAGAAGCTTATAGATTTTTTCGGATTTTTTTATATTTTCCAGCTCCAGAATATCTTTGTATAAATATGAGGTAGAAATTTCTTCTAGCAATCTCTTTTTATCATTTAAATTTTCCGTGGTAAAAACCTCCGGATAACCGCCATAAATCAAAAAATTATCCAGTTGATTTTTAAGCTCAAAATCGTTATAAATCTGCGATAGCTCCAAAAAAGACAAAGGGTAAAGGTTGTATGTCCAAGTCCTGCCGGTCAAAGGCTCTTTTATTTTATTAGCCAGCTCAAAAGAAGAGGAACCTGTAGCGATTATCTTTAAATCCTTAATGCCATCGGCCAAAATCTTCAAATTAATCCCGATATTTTCAATTCTTTGAGCCTCATCGATAAACAATAATTCATAACCGCTGACCAAAGATTTCATCTTATCAAGATCGCGGCTGCTTAAAATATCGTGATATTTCCTTTCATCCGCGTTTATTTTTAAAGCTTTGATGCCCAAACGAGCAATAACTTGATTAGCTAAAGTTGTTTTTCCAACCTGGCGAGCGCCATAAATAATAACTATTTTATTGCTTTTAGATAATTTATCCAATATCGGCTCTAAAATAAGCCTATTTATCAATTTTATCATAAATATTAGCGTTAATTTTTAAATTTTTCTATAAATATTAGCGTTAATTTTATTATATATCAACGACCTCTTTATGTCAACTGTTGCCATTTTATTAAAAAACTGCATTCTATTTCCTTGTTAAATACCTTATCCCCGCCAAAAACCTCAACCCATACATTCCCGCCGCAAAAATCGGGTGCGCGATTAATTTTTTCCACTTTCCGTTTTCAATGAAAACTCACCCAAATATGATCCATCTTGTCCTGTTATTCCCGCAATTAACGCTTTTTTCATATTTTTCATTTCTTTTTATACTTTTCTAAATAAATATTTAACCCCCGCCCCGGTTGAATAGTTGCGCATTTAACGGGGTTCACCCTGTTAAATCCGATGTCGTCGGAATTTTGCCCGAAGCAAAATTATTTAACGGGGTTCACCCTGTTAAATCCGACATTGTCGGAATCCCGAATTCTCGGGATTATTTAACGGGGCAAGTAAAGTCATAAAGTCAAGATTAGAAAATTTATTTGAGTTTTTCAATATTATTGTTTTGCAACAATGATTTCATCTGTTGTATCGCTATTTTATTCAATTGCTCCAATCGTCGTTCTTTTTCCATTCCCTGATGTATTAACATTGCATTAATGCTTTCCAGATTAGATAAAACTACTAATTGTTCAATACTTGCATAGTCTCTAATATTACCCGTCAATTTAGCATTTTCATTCCACCATATTGCTGCCGTTTTGCCAAATAATGCCATATTGAGCAAATCGGCTTCATCGGCGTATATAAAATTTATTTGCGCTTTCGAGAGTATCGGCGGAATAAGATTTTCCCTAATCGCATCAGTGTGTATTCGATAATTCACTTTGGAAAGAGTCCGCTGGAAATTCCACTCTAATTTAAGTCGATTATTTTCATCATCTTTTAATCTTTGAAATTCCTTGATGAGATATATTTTAAATTCAGCGCTAATCCACATGCCAAACTCAAAAGCAATATCCTTATGAGCATAAGTCCCGCCATATCTTCCTTTAGAAGCGATCAATCCTATTGCATTGGTTTTTTTCACCCATTCTTTCACGCTTATTTTATAATTATTCAAGCCGGCTTTACTTTTAATTATGGCAAATTCGCCATAATTAAAAGAAGAATTATAAATACTTTCCCAAATACCTAAAAATTCTACCGTATTTCTATTTCTCAACCAATCCGAAATAAAAAAATCGCCATCCTTAGCCTTAATCATATCCGTTAATGAAATATAATCAGACTTGCGGGACTGAATTATTGAAATTTTAACACCTTGTACGATCAAAGTCTTTTTATTTGTCATAATTTAAAATATTTTCTTCAACACCTCGTTGTCCAATAAGAACTTTAATAAGATCAACTCCGATGAAGAGAGCGATTTTGTTGATATAATATGGGCGTTTTTGGTATATTTTGCTCATACTTCATAAAGTTATTAAATTGTTGGATTGAATATTGAGAAATTAATGATATTAGGAAATTAGAAACTAGAAATTAGGAAATTATTGAACCAGCAGAGATTGTTATTTTCAATAAAAATTATCAGCCGTAACTAATCTGACTTTTGCTTCCGGATATCTATTTTTAAAAGCTTTGTTGATTGCTTTTCGCTTGTATTTCGCTTCTATCCCGATAAGTTCACTGCCTTTTTCCAGCACCGCATCGATTTCCGAACCTTGTTTTGTCCGCCAATAATAAAATTTAAAATTTTTATCCGAATAACTGTCTTGCTTTACTAATTCGCTGATTATGAAATTTTCAAACAAAGCTCCTTTGTCCACTCTTGATTCCAAACCGGAGAAATCTCCAATCAGCGCGTTTCTTATTCCTGTATCATAGAAAACTATTTTTGCGGATTTTGAAATCTCGTCTCTTTTGTTTTTTGAATAAGGGTGCAATCTGAATAAAATAAAACTCTGTTCAAAGATTTCAATATATCTCTTGATTGTTCGCTGGTCAGCTTTCAAGCTATTGGCCAGTTCAGAATAGTTTATAAGGTTTCCAATCTGAAAAGCCAATAACTTCAACAAATCTTTGGCTAATTTTTTATCCTCAATCAAATTCAATTCTAGAATATCTTTAAAAATCAAGCTATCCGTGAAATTCAAAAGATATTTTTCGTCATTTGGATTTTTAATCAAATGGGGATACTGCCCATAAATCAAAACGCTGTTCAAAATATTTTTTATATCAAATTTATACAACCGATCTTTTGGATTATATTTTTTGTCATCGATTATTTTTTCTAAAATATTGAAATTCAAATCCTTTTCAATGCCCTTTTGATTCAAATACTCGGAAAAAGTGAGCGGATAAATATTATAATCAATTTTTCTTCCAGCCAAGCTTTCCCCTGTTTTATTTTTTATATGGAACGAGGAAGAACCGGTGATAATTATTTTTATGCCTTCCAATTGATCGTAAATTATTTTTACGGCCCTGCCGGGATTGTCCAGCAAATGAATTTCGTCAATGATAATCTTTTTAGAATTTTCATTTATCAATGTTTTGTATGTCTCAATATCGTATGATTCCAAGATTTTCTTGACTGGTTCATTATCAACCAAAAAATAGTCCGCTTTTGGAAATATTTTTTTGACAAGCGTTGTTTTCCCGACCTGCCTTGAACCAAGCAAAATAAGCACTTGTTTGTATTTTTCAAAATGTTGGTTAATTTTAAAGTCTAGATGTCTTTTCATAGAAATATATCACTTTTTAGACATAATATGATTAAAAAGATATATCTAATTATACATAATGGTTTAATTTTGTCAACATTTTCTGTTTCCAAAGGATTGTCCTCGGAAGTTATTTTTTTCTTAAAATATACCTTATTCCCGCCAAAAACCTCAACCCATACATTCCCGCCGCCAAAATCGGATGGGCGATCAATTTTTTCCATTTCCCGTTTTCAATGAAAACCCCGATGAATCTATAATAAAAACCCAGCTGTTTTTTAATTTCTGAGTCAATTTCCTCCTTTACTTTTTTAGACTGCGAACCG
>JAHIOY010000072.1 GCA_018894495.1 Patescibacteria group bacterium | reverse complement strand
ATAAGGAAGTTTGAAATTTTGAAAAACCTTTTTTACCAATCTTTTTACTGATTCAGCGTCTGGCATCTTTTCGCCCAAAAATATATGGAAAATGCTGCCTCCGGTGTATTTACAGGTTAATTCATCTTGAAGTTTTAATGCCTCAAAAACATCATCGGTGTAGTTAACAGGAAGTTGCGAGCTGTTAGTATAAAATGGGGTTTTCTTTGTTCCGGCGGTAATGATATCCGGGTATTTTTCTTTATCTTTTAATGCTAAACGGAAGGAGGTGCCCTCGGCCGGCGTTTGTTCTAAATTGTAAATATTGCCGGTTTCTTTTTGATATTTGACCAATTTTTCTCTCATAAAATCCAAGACCTCCAAAGCAAATTTTCTTCCTCTTTTTGAAGCAATATTCTCGCCAATAAAATTCAAAAGGGCTTCATTCATTCCGATTAAACCAATGGTTGAAAAATGATTGGCGTAATATTGCCCTCTCATTTTCTTTACCCCTGATAAATAAAATCTGGAATAAGGATACAAACCTTTTTCAATAAAATTCTCAATTGCCTTTCTTTTTATCTCCAATGACTCTTTTGCCAAGTCCATTAACTTTGCCAATCTCTCCAAAAACTCTTTTTTTGTTTTTGACAAATAACCAATCTTGGACATATTAATGGTCACCACGCCAATCGAACCGGTGTTGCTGCCGCTGCCAAACAACCCGCCGCCGCCCCGATTATAAAGTTCTTTAAGATTCAAACGTAATCGACAGCACATGGAACGTACATCCTCTGGTCTCATATCCGAACTTATGTAATTAGCGAAATAATTTACCCCATACTTGGCCGAGGCCTCAAAAATTCCATTGAATGCTGGTTCATCCCAAGGAAAATCTTTAGTGATATTGATGGTGGGAATCGGAAAGGAAAACGGCCGAGCATTCTTGTCGCCTTCCAACATCACTTCGTAAAGCGCTTTGTCAAAGATTTTCATTTCTTCTCCAAATTCACCGTAGGTTTCGTTTTGGGACTTGCCACCGATAATCACTGGCTGTTTAGCAAAAGTTGGCGAGGGCTTTAAGTCCAATGTAATATTGCTGAAAGGGTTTTGGAAGCCCACTCTAGTTGGCACCGACATATTAAACATAAACTCCTGAAGCGCTTGCTTGACTTGTTGATAGTTTAATCGGTCATAGCGAATAAAGGGAGCTAAAAGAGTGTCAAAGTTTGAAAAAGAAACGGCGCCTGCCACTTCTCCTTGAATTGTATATATAAAATTAACTGCCTGTCCTAAAGCGCTTCTCAAATGTTTAGCCGACCCAGTGGCAACTTTTCCCGAAACCCCGCCAAATCCTTTTAATAAGAGGTCATATAAATCCCAGCCCGAACAGTAAACGGCCAAAGTGTCTAAATTATGAATATGCAAGTCGCCGGATTGATTTGCTTCTCTAATCTCTTTTGGATAGATTTTGTTTAGCCAATATTTTTTAACAATGTAAGAGACGGCATAGTGATTTAGTCCCTGAAGAGAAAAAGCCATATTGGCATTTTCTTGAACTTCCCAATCCAATTTTTCTAAGTATTGGTCAACTCTATCCACCGCTTCCTCAGCCACTTTTACCGCTTCCCTGACCCTTCTCCGCTGTTCTCTATATAAAATATAGGATTTGGCGGTTTCAACTAATCCGGCCGAAATCAAAACCTCTTCAACAATATCTTGAATTTGTTCAACTGTTGGTATTTCGTCTTTTTTAAACCTTCGGTTTAAAATTTGGACGACTTTATTTGAAATCTTTCTTGACTTATCTCCATCGCCTTCTCCGGCAGCAGTGACGGATTTAAAAACAGCGTTGGTAATTTTGCTTTGCTCAAAATCAACAATTCTACCGTCTCTTTTTTTCACCCGCCTAGCCCCGCCCTTTTCAGAAAAGGGGCGGGGTTTTGGCGGGTAAACTTTTATAATTTTATTTTCAGACATTAGTTGATTCTAACGCCAATTAAAATCTCTGTCAAATTTTTCATTTCCAAGTCTAAAAATCAATAAAGATTGATTGTCTAAAAATCAATATTGATTGTCTAAAAATCAAGATTGATTTTTAACGAATTTAACGAATTTAACGAACCGACTAAAAACCGCCATTCTTTGAACTGGTCTTTCTTAAATTTAAATTTATATCCTTCTTTTCTTAAAATAATATCAATTTCCGCCTTTTGCCGAGGGTCAAATTCCAAATAAAACTTTCCCATTGGCTTCAATTGATTTTTCACTTCCCTTAAAAATCTTCTTATATAATCCAGGCCGTCTCTTCCGCCAAATAAAGCCAGATACGGCTCCTCTCTTAGAACCCTCGGCTGAACCTCAGAAATCCTTTCCAGCGCCACATAAGGAGGGTTGGCTAAAATAAAATCATATTTCTTATTTATTTTCTCAAAAACATCTGATTTAATAATTCCATATCTTCCCCTTTCAATTTTGTTAATTTTTAAATTAATTTTGATTTCTTCTAAGGCATTTTCATCAATATCAACAAAATCACAAAAGGAATTTTTAATATTTTTTAAAACTGAGACCCCAACGCATCCTGTAGCTGAAAAAATATCTAAAACCTCTTTTTTCTTTCCCTTAGTTCTTTTAATTTCTGCTATTGCCAATTTTGTCCAAAATTCTGTTTCCGGTCTGGGAACAAAAACTCTTTTTGAAACATCTATTTTACAATTTAAAAATTTAACTGTTTTCATAACCCTACGAATTTACGAATTTATTACGATTCTTTATTTCTGAATTTTTCAGAAATAAAAACTTGATATACGAATATCTCTAAAATGTAAAATTGAAAAATCAAAATGGAAAATGACAATTCAAAAATATAAAATAATTAAATCAAAAATTTTAACATTTTACATTGTCATTTTGATTTTCAAGTTTTTAGAAAACTTTCGGTTTTCTAAACAATGATATTTACATTTTGATTTAAGATTGCGTGCTCCCTGAACAGCCTGCCGAGCGATAATTATTCAACGGTCTCATTTTACATTATCTAATAAATATTTTTTTCAAAACTGGAATCAGTTTTTTAACCGCCTTTCGCCGATGGCCGATTTCCAATTCTCTTTTAAAGCCGAGCTGAGCAAATGTTTTTTTAAATTTTGGCAAATAGAAAATCGTCCGAAAAGGATACCCCTTAATTAATTTTCCCTTTGGCTTCTCAGTTATAATCCCCCTTATTTTCCCCTCAAAAGTGAAGCTCCCCCGCTGTAAGCGGGGGGGCGAAATCCCGCACCCCCCGCCCTTTTTCCGAAAAGGGCGGGGCGGTGCGTGGATAAAAACAGAGGTCCGACCTCTGTCAAAAATAGCTAAAGCCAAAATTGTTCTTAATTGCGCTTTTCTTTTTTGCCAGGGAACATCCTTTAATTTCTTTAAAGTAAAAGCAATTAATTCCTTATCCGAAGATTCATAGCCGAGCCACCTTCGCGACTTTACTCCTGGTTCTCCTTTCAAAAACTCAATTTCCAATCCTGAATCATCGGCTATTGTCGGCAGATTAGTCAACTCTGAATAAAAAATTGCTTTCTCTTTGGCATTTGCCTCAAGGGTCTTTTCTGTTTCTTCAAATTTCTCTTTAACCCCCAAATCCCTTAGGGTAACTAATTTTAACGGCAGCCCCTTCAAAAGCATTTTGTATTCCCTAACTTTCCCCGGATTAAAACTTGCAATCAACAATTTTCTCATCTCAGATAATTAATTCTTAAAAATTACTCTGATTGGATTCTTTTCCCATTTTCAAAGATTTTTCTTCCCATATATGTAATCTTGCCTTTGTTTTCTTCTGAAAAAGCAGATGGCGAAAATTTTTTTGTAATATTTCTTACAAAGGTAGAAGAAAGAAAAAATTCTTCAGCCTTGCCGACAACATCTAATTCACCGCCCATCATCTCACTACCCGTTCTTTCTCCGCAATCTCCCTTAATCAAAATTTTACCACCTTTCATTCCCTCTCCTGTTCCACCCCCGGCATTTCCCTTGACTATAATCATTCCTTTTTCCATTTTTAAACCTGTTCCATTTCTGACATTTCCATTAACTATTATTTGACCGCCCCGATTTTTCTCCCCAACCGAATTCCCGGCATTGCTATCAATAATTAAACGAAGTTTTTCTGGAATTTTATAACCGAGAAAATGAAGCGGCTCTTTTAACCCCTTAGTGGGTAATTTAACATCTACAACGTTAATGTCTTTAAGTTCTTTTCCCTTTTGTTTCTCCTTTTTGACATATTCTTCAACTGATTTTTTAGCCAAAAAAGAAATGATAAAACCAAGCTCAGAAGCAGAATATCTTTTTTCAACGCCTGTTTTGACGAATTCATTAAGGACTTTTTCTAAATTTCCAATTTTAATCTCAGAGATTTTTCTTTCTTTCATTCCGTCATACATAATTTCCATCGCTCTTTCAGCATTGCCAATCATAAACTCTGTTTCAAAATTATATCCAACTTGCTCTTTGATTTTCCTATAAACTTCATTTGTGCCACCCACTATATCTTCTATTTTTTCCTCCTCTGTTCTTTCTTTTGTGGGCTCTTTTTTTGCCTTTCTCTCTTCTCTTTTTTGATAACTTTCTTTAATCTTTCTTTTAATGATTTCTTCTGGCGTCGTGTGTCTTTTTTCAAAATTAAACATATTTTTATATTAAAGATATTTCTTCGGCGACTTTAATCATTTCAAAAAAGGAGCCAAAATTCCAGCTGGCGGTTCCGAGTAAAAGGCCGTCAATACAGGGATGAGAAAGAAGTTCTCTGGCATTTTCAGGATTTGAACTGCCGCCATAGAGAATTTTAATTTCCGGATACCCATTTTCGGAAAAAGTTTTTCTGATTATTCCAATGGCAGGTTTTATATCCCCAATTTGGGCTGACTTTGGCTCCAGCCCCCTCAATTTGGCAAAGCCAGCTATGGCATAGAGTGGCTCATAAGCGAGCATAAAAGATGACTTAGATTTTACCTCATTTTGCAGAGAACTGTTCTCTGAGAACTGTTCTCTGTAAATGGCGAGTGCAGGCAAGATTCCTTTTTCAATCTGTCTTCTCAAGACCCCCTCTGTCTCCCCTCTTTCTTTTTCTTCAATGTCTTCGCCAATGCAAATTGTTGGAATAATTCCATCATTTAAGGCGGCTTTCAATTTCAAAGAAACTTTTTCGTCTGTCACCCCAAAATAAGCTCTTGTCTCTGAATGGCCTATTAAAACTTCTTTAACTCCCATTGAAATTAAATCCTTGGCTGAAAAAGGGGCGCCGGTAAAAGAACCGTCCTCTTCCCAATGAATGTCTTGAGCGCCGATTTTTATTTTTTCAACTTTTTTTGCCAACTGGGGCAAAACCGAGTCGTGAGGAAAAATTTTTACCTCAACATTATTGAAACCTGATATTTTTTCCTCCAATGCTTCAACAAAATTTATCGCTTTCTCCAAGTTTCTCAACTCCTTATTAAATTTCCAATTCCCCGCAATAATTTTCATAACCCTACGAATTTACGAATTTATTACGATTCTTTATTTCGGATTCTTCTTTCCGATTTTTCGGAAAGAAAACTTGATTTTTCAGAAATAAAAACTTGATATACGAATTAGCTATTTCCTTTTAGCTTTTTATTTAATTTTTTCAATAGACCTTCCAAATCAACCCCGTACATTTTGCAAACCTCGCCGATTTTTAAATTGGCGACTTCGCCACAGCCCTTATTAAAGGGCTGGGCGACCCAGCCCATTGGAAATGGGCTGTGGTCGAATTTTGCCAGCGGGCAGCCCAAACAAGGTAAATTGTATTTTAGCAAAATTTCTTCTGCGCCTGACCTCTTTAAAATCTCAGCTAATGTCGTGTCTTTGGTGATTTCAGACATTTTTGCCATGGCAATGCTTGTATTTTACCGGGCGGCCATCCGGATGTTTCGCTCCGCAGGGGCAAGGGTCGTTTCTGCCCACCTTTTTACCCGCCGAAGCTTTAGCGAAGGAGGGCGCTCCTCGGACTTCGGCGGGCAAGCCCGGTTTCTCTTTAGCCAACTGAACTGGTTGAGCCGGGCTTTTTGCTTGAATCGGAGCCGCGGTAGGTCTCACCGTCAGAATTGTTTTGGCAATGGTTGCTTCTTGGTTGGCAATTAAATTTTTGAACATTCGGTGCCCCTCCGTCTTATATTCTACCAAAGGGTCTCTTTGACCGTAAGCCCTTAGCCGTACCGAATCCTGCAAGTGTTCCATATTTTCCAAGTGTTCAAGCCAAAGATTGTCTAAAATTCTCAGGGAAACAAACTTAGCGACCGAATTAAAATTTTCTCCTAATTCCTTGACTTTTTCTTCAAGCGCTTTTTTTTCTTCCGGGGTCTTCAGCCAATTTTCAATTTTCAATTTACAATTTTCAATTTCCAGCATTTCTCTTCTCTTTCGATAAAACGTCTCCCGATGCATGTTCATCACGTCGTCATAATCCAATAAGTGTTTTCTCAAATCAAAATTCATTCCTTCAATCTTTGACTGCGCATCCCCAATTGCTTTTGAAATCAAGCCGGCTTCAATCGGCTGGTCGTCGGGAATTTTTAGAAGAGACATTACCTGCTTTATTTTTTCTCCGCCAAAAATTCTCATCAAGTTATCTTCAAGGGAAATAAAGAATTGAGACGAGCCAGGGTCCCCCTGTCTGCCTGACCTTCCCCGAAGCTGATTGTCAATCCTTCTCGCTTCGTGCCTTTCCGTACCAATAACATGCAGTCCGCCCAAAGCCACCGCTTTGTTATGTTCTTCTTCCCATTTTTTATATTCCGGATTTATTTCTTCAACTTTGAACTTTGAACTTTGAACTTTGAACTTGCTCGGCGGCACTCCGCCGAGCATAATGTCCACCCCTCTTCCTGCCATATTTGTGGCTATGGTTACCGCTCCCAACCTGCCGGCTTGAGCAATTATCTCTCCTTCTCTTTCATGGTGTTTGGCATTTAAAATCTGATGACCAACGCCTTCTCTTTCTAACAATCTTCCCAAATACTCGTTTTTTTCAATTGACGTTGTGCCAACTAAAAGCGACTGACCTAATCCCTGCCTTTTTTTTATTTCTTTAACAAGCGCTTTGAATTTTCCGTCTTCGGTTTTATAAATTTGGTCCGGCAAATCCTTTCTAAGCATTGGCTTATTGGTTGGAACTATAATCACTTCCAATCCATAGACCTTATCAAATTCTTCAGCCGAAGTGTCGGCGGTTCCGGTCATACCGGCTAATTTTTTATAAAGACGGAAATAATTCTGAAAAGTAATTGAAGCCAACGTTAATGACTCGGGCCGAACCCCAACCCCTTCTTTTGCCTCTATTGCCTGATGGAGGCCGCCTGACCAGCGCCGGCCGGGCATTAGGCGGCCGGTAAATTCATCAACAATGATTACTTCGCCGGCTTGAACAACATAATCCTTGTCTTTTTTAAAAAGGGACTGGGCCCTTAGGGCCTGCTCTAAATGGTGCAAATACCTGAGCCCTTTTTCTTCATAAATATTCCCCATCCCCAAAATTTTTTCAATTTTGTTTATTCCGTTTTCGGTCAAAGTAACCGCCCTGAGCTTTTCGTCAATTTGATAGTCATCTGCGTGATTTAGTTTGGGAATGAGCCGGGCAAATTCCAGATACCATTTTGAACTCTCGGTGTCGGGAGCCGAAATAATTAAAGGAGTTCTGGCTTCATCTATTAAAATAGAATCAACCTCATCAACAATGACATAATTAAAGCCCCTTTGTACTTGCTGAGATAAATCATAATCCATATTGTCCCGCAAATAATCAAAGCCAAACTCATTGTTCGTCCCGTAAGTAATATCGGCCGAATAAGCTTCCTTTCTTGAACAAGGCCTTAAATAACTCTCAACAACTTTAAACCCTCCCACCGTATCTCTTAATTTGTCTCTCTCCCCGTTTTGAATTTTGGATTTTGGATTTTGGATTTGTTTCGGATTTCGGATTTCGGATTTCGGATTTTCCTGTTGGTATTCCGGGTCATACAGGTATGCCGCCTCATGCGCTATACAACCCACTGATAATCCAAGCGCGTGGTATATCTGTCCCATCCAGACCATGTCCCGTTTAGCTAAATAATCATTAACGGTTACTAAATGACACCCTTTGCCCTCCAGAGCGTTTAAATAAAGAGGCAGGGTAGCGGTTATGGTCTTTCCCTCCCCGGTCTTCATTTCGGCAATTTTACCCTCATGCAAGGCAATTCCGGCGGATAACTGACAATCAAAATGGCGTTGATTTAAATTTCTTTTTGCCGCCTCTCTGACTAAAGCGAAGGCGTCAGGCAAGATTTGAGCTAAACTTTCGTCCTTTCTTGCTCTTTCTTTAAATTCAACGGTTTTCCCTTTCAATTGGTCGTCAGAAAGCTTTTCAAGGTCTTTTTCCAGCAAATTTATCTTCTCAACCAAGGGCTGAACCTTCTTTAAATATTTTTCATGAGCGTCGCCAAAAATTTTACTTAAAATTGACATAAACACTTAACTAACTTTCTCAAAATCAATCTCTTTTGAGCCAAAAGAAAAAGTATGTTCATCAAAAGGAAAACAACCAACAAAAGCTTTGTGCGCTTTGAAAAAAAGAAAAATTTCTTTAATATTTTTTCTCGCTTTTTTTGCAAATTTCTCGTTTAAGTAACCAGATTGAAACGCAGCAACTCCGTTTTCTTTTAATGTCCGTGAGATGTCTTTATAAAATCCGATTTGCCAGAGACGAAATGAAAGACCAGTTGGGTCAGTTAAATCCTCAATAATAACATCAAAATAGTTTTTATATTTTTTTACAAAATTCAAAGCATCTTCATTAAATATTTTTAATCTCTTATCATTGAAAGCGCCTTGAGAAACCGAGGGCAAATATTTTTTTGAAACTTCAATTACTTTTTTATCAATATCGCAAAGAAAAATTTCTTTTACTGGATGCTTTACCACTTCTCGCAAAGATCCGCCATCCCCTCCACCAATGATTAAAACCTTCTCCGGTTTTCGATGATAAAGAAAAGCCGGACGAACTAACGTCTCGTGATAAACAAACTCATGTTTTGTTGAAAGTTGAACTAATCCATCAAGAACTAAAACTCTGCCAAATTCTTTTGTCCCGAGAACTTCAATTTCCTGAAATTTGCTTTTTCCAGAATAAATTTCCTTTTCAATTTGAAAGCCCCAGACAGAAGTTTTTGGTTCGCTCGGAATAAAATCTTCAAAAAACCAGGTTTTCCCCCAAAATTTCTTTTTCATATTATCTCGGAAATTTCCCCCGCTTTATTTCCCGTATTTCAACCTTTTTTGGTTTAAATACTTTTTTAAAATATTCTAAGGCTTTCTCTGGCATAGCTTTCTCGCCACAGGTAAAAATATCAATTGCCAAATAATTAAATTCGGGCCAGGCATGCAGAGCGATATGGCTTTCGGCTAACAAAACAACCGCGGTTATGCCATGGGGATTGAATTTATGAACAACAACTTCTAAGGGAGTATTTTTGGCTTTTTTGACCGCTTCAAGTAAAATCTTTTTTAACTTTTTTTCATTTTCAATAATTTCCCCATCCCAAAACTCGGCAATTAGATGCTTGCCTAAGTATTTAACGTTTTTCATCTCCCCTCTATAAAATCTTCCAGCGCTCGATCCAATTTGATATTTGTTGCCTTAATGACAATTTTCATTATCCTATGATAACATAAATTTTTTAATTTTCAAACCCTAAATATTCAATTTCTTCTTCTAAGGTTATTCCAATTTTTTTTTTGACTTTTTGTTTTATTAAATTTATCAGCCCCGCAACGTCTCCTGACTTGGCCTTCCCTAAATTAACAATAAAATTGGCATGTTTTTCAGAAATTTTTGCGCCGCCGAGCCGTTTTCCCTTCAAACCGCATTTTTCAATTAGCCAAGCAGCCGGAATTTGCCCCTTTTTATTAAATTCTTTAATTTCAGAAAACTCTTTTAATAATTCATAATTCATAATTCTTGATTCATAATTCTTGAATATGCTTCCAGCCGAAGGAAAATCTAAAGGTTGCGTTTTTTTGCGCTCATTCAAATATTCTTTCATTTTTTCTTGAATCTCTTCTTTTTTTCCCTTTTTCAATTGAATCTTTGCCGAAAGAATAACCAAGTTTTTTTTCTGTTTAAAAATACTATCTCTATAATCAAACCGACAATCCCTTAATTCATAATTCTTAATTCGTAATTCTTTTGCGTTAAAAACCTCAACCTCTTTAACGATGTCCTTCATTGAATTGCCAAACGCCCCCGCATTTCCATAAATCGCTCCTCCTACAGTTCCCGGAATTCCCACCGCCCACTCCAGACCAAAAGCTCCAATTTGTAAAGATTTAGAAATCAATTTTGCTAAGGGAATTCCACTCTCGCAAAAAATTTTAAATTTTGAATTGTAATTTTTCATTTTTAATTTTTCATTTTTCATTTTGATGGCTACGCCATCAAATCCCTTATCCGAAACCAACACATTGCTTCCGTTTCCCAAAATAAAAAAAGGCAACTTAAATTTTTTTGCCGCTGAAATCGCTTTAATTAAATCTTCCTTGTTTTTTGCGATATAAAAATATTTCGCCCTTCCCCCAATCCTAAAGCTAGTATAATTTTTTAGTAAAATATTTTTTCCCAAGCCAGGTAGTATTTTTTTTAAGTTTTTGACATTTGGATTTTGGATTTGATTTGTCATTTGGATTTCAAGTTTCTCGAAAACTCTCGTTTTCGAGACAATGGATTTTGGATTTTTTTTTACTACCTCAGCCGGGTTTCTTTAAAATTTCCCTTAAATCATTTTCCCAGCCGGGATTAATTTCAAGGGCTTCTTTTATTTTCTTTTCCGCTAATTCGGAATTACCCATAAAAGCGGCAATTTTAATTACAATAATATGCGACCTCTCTAAATTTGGCTCCAGTTCCACTGCTTTTTCAGCCAAAGAAAGGGCTTCCTCAGTTTTTCCCTGCTGAATTTTTGTTTGAGCCAAATACCAATATCCTTGCTGATTGGTTGGACTGACTTCAATCGCTTTATTTAAAATTTTCTCCACTTCCCCGATTCTTGATGGTTCTATTTGTCCATAAGTATTTAAAAGCTGGCCCAATTTTAAATAAGCGCGGTAATTTATTGAATTTTCCTTTATGCTTTTTTTCAGCTCCTCCTCCAAAAAATCAAATTCTTTTATTACATTTTCTTTTGAGACCTTTTCTGATAAAGAACCCAAACTAGAATCGGTAAAAAATTCTCTTATTTGATATTTGCCAACCGGAGACGACAACAACGTCTTTTTGTAAAAAGAAAGCCGCTCTTCAGAAAAAGGTTTAGCTCTTAAAGCCGAAATCGTATAGGCATCTGTTTGCAAGGGCGAAATTACGAATTTTGAAAAAGAGAGAAAAAAGAGAGAAATTATTAGAATAAAAATTGGAGAAAGATAAAGAAATCTTGGCTCTCTAATCGTTTCGGCTTCTGGAATTTCTTTTTGGGCAATAAAGCCGAGGATTAGAAAAAATATCATATACGAAGAAATCATATCAAAAACAGTCAGGTTTTGAACAAAATAAGAAATTAAAAGAACAGTAAAGATGCCGGCCGTCCAGAAGTCCGTTTTTTTTCTAAGGTAATTTCTCCCCAAGACATAAAAAGTTAACAAAAAAATCAAAATATAAGAGAGCATACCCAGGGCGCCGGAAGTAACTAAGGTATCAAAAATAACGTTGTGGGCTCTGTCATACCAAATATCTGCGCCACATCTTGCGGTACCCATACAAGGGTTATAATTTTCGGTAAATGCAAATTCAAAATTCTCCGGTCCCCAGCCCAAAAGCGGTTTTTGCAGAAAACCCTGCCAAGCCCCTTGCCAAACTACAAACCTGCCTCCGAATGTCTCACCGACTGTTTTTTCAATAATTCCCTTTCTAACAAAACTTTCCGGCTGAAAGGCGGAAAATACAAAAAAAGAGCCGGAAATAAATAAGAGTAAAAACAGAGAAGCGCCAATTATTTTTAGTTTTTTTCTTTGAGAAAAAATAAGCCAAAGGATAAATAGTAAAATTACTCCGGCCAGAAAAGAAAGTTTTGCCGCTTTGGCATCGCTCAAAAGAAGAATTAAAGAAGTTATAACAAAGCAGATAGCAGAATAAATTTTTATTCCCCCTTTTGATTTAAGAAATAAACATAGGGCGAAAAATAAATTAAACAATAAATAAGTGCCCAAAAATGAATCATTGCCAATTGTTCCCCCGCCTCGCATCATGGGACTTTTTGCTGTAGAAGCTATAATGGCCTCAATTACTCCTGCGCCAATTGAAATGGCAAAGATTTTTTTCCAATCTTCTTTCTTAAAAACCGAGGAAACGACTAAAAAGAAAGCAAATAAATGGAGGAGCATTAAAATTCCCGCCATCCTTTCAAATTTTGACCAAAAACTGTAAGAAGGGTCAACCCCATAAAACGCTGAGACGATTGAAACCGTTAAAAATAAAATTAAGCCCAACAATATTAAATTGAATTTTGGTCGAAATCTCTTGTCAATAATAATTAAAAAAAGCCAGGTGAAAAATATAAGCTCAGCCAAGCCCATAAAATAGAGCGATTTGGGACCGACAAAAGGAAAGAAAAAATTATTGGTCAAAGGAGGGCCGATAAGAGGAGTAAGTAAAATTAAAAGCGTTGAAATAAAAATTAGTTTTTTGCAAATACTAACCACAGGCCTAATCTCTGGCTTTTCTTCTAATGCAATTTCCCCTTTTTCTCTTCTTTCCCTTTTTTCTCGCGATTGTTTACCCATATGGTTTATAGGTTGGAATTATCTCTTTTAAGTTCTTTTTTATATTTTCGGTCTTTCCGGCTTCGGCTTCTATTTTAATCTTTTTCAAAATAAAATTCAATTTATTTTCATCAATGTTTTCAGACAATTTAGCAATAAAAATTTTCTGATGATAAGTGGCTTCCGTTCCTTCTTCAGCCGTCAATGTTTCTTCAAAAAATTTTTCTCCGGGCCTGGGTTGGGTTATGACGAGCGGAATATCTTTATCCGGTTCCAAACCCGAAAGACGAATCATTTCTTTAGCTAAATCCAAAATCCTAATGGGTTCTCCCATGTCTAAAACGAAAACCTCTCCGCCCTTTCCCATTTGGCTTGCCTGTAGAACCAAAAGACAGGCCTCGGCTGATGTCATAAAATATCTTTTCATTTCAGGATGAGTAACTTCAAGCGCCTCTCTTTTTTTAATTTTTTCTTCAAAAATAGGAATAACGCTTCCCCGGCTGGCTAAAACGTTGCCAAATCTAACCGAAATAAATTTAGTCGGCCCCCTTTTGTTAAGGGACTGGCAAATCATTTCCCCCGCTCTTTTGGTTGCTCCCATAACCGAAGTGGGGTTAACTGATTTATCGGTATTACCGGTAAAGAAAAACTTACCGTTTCGCTCCGCTAAAAAGTTGTGATTATTTTTTACTCTGACACACCAGATAACTCCTTGGTAATTAACTTGCTTACAGTGTTTTTTGGTAAAAGCGCGATGTTTTGTTCTTGAGAAAATGCCAACAAATGATTGTGAGGATAGAATCTTTCTGTTTCCAATCATTGTTTCTTTATTCCTCTGAATAGAAACTGTAAAATGTAGCCCTAGTTTAGTAGCTAATTCGGCACACTTTTCCATAAGTTTTAGAGAGACACTAGTTAATTTTTGGCGACTTCCATTCCAATATCCGTCACTATCTATAAGTCCATCAAGAAGGGATTGTAAGAGTCGAAGCGAGTATTTTAATGCCCAATCTGGTATAGTTTTATTTTTTGCTCCCCTACCACAGGCAGAAAAAACTTGAGCCAATGCCCTTGAACTAAAATAAATATGCTCTCCGGCTTTCCCTTTGTAACATTTGTAAGTAACCCCCATTCTATCAAGCGTAGCTAATATTCTTTTTCTTGCCTTATCTTTCTCTGGAATGTCAAAAAAAACCGAACCATTATTATCTGTTTTCCTTCCATCCTGTCTCTTGTATCCAGAATTAAGAAAACCATCTCCTATAAATATGCCGAGAAGATACAAAATATCCTCTGTTTTCACTTTTGTAGGACAATTACGCAAAGGGTGGCGAATATCTGTTGGTGGAGAGGATAATGAAAACCATTCTTCATTAATACCCTTCCATTTGCCTTTTGGAATATATACACCGCTCCTTTTAACTGTTTTCCTTGTTTGCTCCTCAATAATCTTCGCAGAATTGTTGGGCAACTGAATAATCATTTTGTGATTTGGCGTAACCAGCATATCTATGCTGCGAGTTTTTATTTGAAACATTGGGCCTGAATAATTTTGAAAAACCACCTCCTCAATTTCATTCTCTTCAATTTCCCCTTTATAATTCAAGGAAAGTGTTTTCATACCAGATTTAACTTCGTTCCACCATTTTAACCCTTCGTTGGTTAAAATTCTCGTTTTCTCATCAAGACAAGAAATGAAAACAAATTTTTCTCCTCCATATTTTATTGCCGATTCGGCAACGACTCCCGTCCCAAAGATATTATTCTTCACCGCTTCATCGGGATGTATTTCCATTAGGGGGACGTGTTTATATGCCGCGGCGTGAAAAATCACACCGGGACGAAATTTATTAAAAATTCGCTCAATTTTTTCTCTATCGCGAATATCGCAAATTTCCGAGGCAATTTTTAATTTTGGAAATCTATCTTCTAATTCTTCGGAGATATTAAAGATGCCGGTTTCATCCTGGTCTAAAAGTAAAAGTTGAGATGGTCTAAATTTTGCCGCCTGGCGACAGAGTTCAGAGCCAATTGAGCCGGCCGCTCCAGTAATCAAAACAGTTTTATTTTGAATAAAATTCTCAATTGCTCTTGTGTCCAAAGCAACCGGTTCCCGTCCCAATAAATCCGCTATCTGAACCTCTCTTAGATTTCCTAAGTCAGATTCACCGCCAATGAGCTCAGAAATAGGAGGGACTATTTTTATCTTTCTAAGACCGGCTTTTCTTCCTCCTTCCACCGCTTCCCTAATAGCCCGAGAACCGGCTGAAGGCAGAGCAATAATCAAGTTTTCTATCCTTTCTCTCCGCGTTAGGCGAGAAATGTCGCTCAGTTTCCCCAAAACCCTTAACCCATGAATGATTACTCCTTGTTTTGCCGGATTATCATCTATAAAGCCGACCGGAAGATAATGACTTTCTTTTGAAGATATAATACTTCTCAAAAGCTGCTCTCCGGCATCGCCGGCTCCAACAATCAATGTCCTTTCTTTATTTTCTTTGGTTTGAGTCCGAACAATCTGTAAATAGAATCTTTTTAAAAAACGAATCCATCCGCAAAAAATAAAAATAAAAAAATAAGTAATGAAAAGAGCAGAGCGGGGAAAACCGGTAAAAATCGGATGCTCTCTTAAAATAAAAAAGGCGGCGGTTAAAATTAAAAAACTTAAACTCACGGCCTTTGCTAACGAGATTAACTCTTCCGCTCCAACATAAGCCCAGCTAAAAGCATAAAGTTTGAAAAAATAAAAAATCGGAAGTGTAATGAGCAATGCCAAAAAAATAATTCCACCGATATTTAAAAAATAGCGGCTGGGTATTTGACCTTCAAATCTTAAAAAAAAGGCAAAATAAACTGAAAGCGCGATAAAAATTGCGTCAAAAACCAAAAAGAAGGCAAGCCGAGCTAATCTTTTTTTATTAGTTAAAAATCTATTAAGCATAAAACTTTTTAATGAAATTTATGACGTATCCTATTTGCTGGTTAGTTAACTCTGGGAACATTGGCAGAGAAATAACTTCCTGGCAGATTTTTTCCGTCTCCGGCAAAAATATGTTATTGGGCTGCATTACCGGCTGTTTGTAGTTTGGAATTGGCCAGGAGATTATTGTTTCAACTCCTTTTTTATTCAAATAAGCGGCTAATTTGTCTCGGCTCCGGGCTCTGAGCGCATAATTTTGATAAACATCAAAAAAGCGGGGGTCAGGGAAATGGGGCAGTTTTACTTCTTTGATATTTTCTAAACCCTTTTTATAAAGTTCAGCAATTTCCCTCCTCCTTTTTAGCCAGTCGGGAAAATATTTTAATTTAACATTTAAAAGGCCGGCTTGAACATTATCTAAAAGCGCCGTGTAGCCATGAGAATAAAATTTTCTTTTCTTTCGGTCTTCGCCATTGTATCTCAATAGACGCGCTTTTCTGGCGATTTCCCGGTCATTAGTGGTAACAATGCCAGCATCCCCAAAAGCGCCCAAAATCTTAAAAGGATACATTGAAAAGCAACCGGCTAAACCAAAAGACCCGGCCATTTTCCATTTGCCTTCTTTTGTTTTAAATTTAGCGCCCAAGGCCTGGGCCGCGTCTTCAATAACCATTAATTTGTATTTTTTGGCAATGGCCATAATTTGAGCCATATCGCACATTCTGCCGTTCAAATGCACCGGCTCAATTGCCACCGTTTTAGACGTTATTGCCTTTTCAATTAAATCCGGGTTCATATTGAAATCCTCGCCAACATCAATTAAAACCGCTTTAGCTCCCTGATGGTAAATGGCTGAAATAGAAGCCATAAAAGTATGAGATACGGTAATGACTTCATCGCCGGCTTTGATACCAGCCGCTTCCATTGAAAGAGAAAGAGCGTCAGTGCCGGAATTAACTCCAACGGCATATTTTGTCCCCACCAATTTGGCAATCTTTCTTTCAAAGACATCCAAGTCGCTTCTCAAAATTAAATCGCCGCTGGAAAAAACATCGTCCACCGTTTTTAGAAACTCTTTTTTGTGGTCTTTGTACTGTTTTTGGGGATTTACAAAAGGAACTTTATATTTCATATCTTCCTACGAATTTACTAATTTCTACGAATATACGAATTACGAATAAAATTTTTAAACCAGCTTTTTATCCTTCTAAAACCCTCTTTAATTTCAGTAGGCTCACAGGCAAAGGAAAATCTTAAATGTCCTTCCCCGGTTGGACCGAAAGCGGCTCCGGGAATAGTAATCACTTTCGCCTCTTCCAAGAGATTTAAGGCAAATTCAAAAGAATTAATATTTGGAATTTTATACCTTGCCAAAATATAATAAGCGCCCTCTGGTTTTTGATATTCAAATAAATCCTTTAATTGATTTAGTTCTTTGAGTATTAAATCGCGGTTTTCTGTCATTTTTTTGAGATATTCTTTATTCCATAATTTGGCTTGTTTTTGATTGCAAAGCGCGGCAATTGCCGCTTTTTGGGATATGGCCGGAGCGCAGATGGTCAAGGCGTCGTGAACTTTTAACATGTGGTCAATTATACCAGAATCGGCGAAAGCATAACCTACCCGGTAGCCGGTCAAGGCGTATTTCTTAGAAAAACTGCCACACAGAATAACTCTGTCCCTGACCTCTTTAAGGGAAGCCGGAGAAAAATGCTTTTTTCCATCATAAACAAGAAAATCATAGGTCTCATCGGCAATGATAATCAAATCATATTTTTTAGCAATCCTAACGAGCCCCTCTATTTCTTTTTTACTCAAAACAGCGCCGGTAGGATTGGAAGGATTGGAAAATAAAATTGCTTTTGTTTTTTTACTGACTCTTTTTTCCAATTCGTCAGTGTCCAGTCGCCAGCCCTCTTTTTCAATCAGCGGCGCAAATTTAGGGATGCCGCCGAATTGAATAACTTGTTCAATATGGGACGCGAAACCAGGAGAAAAAAGCAAAACCTCATCACTAACGTCAATGATAGACAATAAGGCGCAAGCAACGGCTTCTTGGCAGCCAGCAGCGACCATGAGCTCTTTTTTGGGATGAATGTTGGCTATGTTTTTGGAAAGAAAAAGGTCTTTGGCGAGCAATTTTCTTAATTCCGTGATTCCCGGCTCTAAAGTATATTTTGCCGTACTAATTTCTTTTAATGCCTCTCTGATTCCTTTTTTTATATATTTTGGGGTATCAAAATAAGGAATACCCTGACCGAACGATACGATATCGGCGCCGGTTTCTTCCTGAAAATTATCGGCAATAATAGACATCTCCTTAATCGGAGAAATGACAATCTTCTGCGCCCTTTTAGATATGTTTTTAGTCCGAAATTTGTGTCCGGAAGCGGCTATGGCAGAACGTTGTTTCATAAAATTAAGAATTGAATAATTCTTTTACCGTTTTAATAATATTGTCTTTGCCGGGATAATATACTTTTTCTAACGCTTTACTGGCCGGGGCTGGCAAATCAGGTAAAGCCACTATTTCAATTGGCGCTTTCAAGTCCTTATATAAATTATTGTACACTCTTTTTGCTATTTCTGCAGAAATTCCGCCTGTTTTCCAACCGGTATCGGCAATGACTAATCTTTGGGTTTTCTTTACCGATTTTAATATAAGTTCTTGGTCCAAGGGTTTGGTTGAACGGATGTCAATTACTTCGGCCTGAATGTTTTCTTTTCGGAGCAAATCAACGGCTTCTAATGCTTCTTTTACCATATACGAAACGGCAACAATTGTAACGTCCTTTCCTTCCTTTAAAATATTTCCTTTCCCTATTGGAACAGTATAAATTTCTTCCGGAACTTCCCCTTTTTCGTCATAAAGCCACCTGTCATCAATATAAATCACAGGATTTGGGTCTTCAATAGCAGAGCCCAAAAGCCCTTTGGCGTCGTAGGGATTTGAAGGCATTACTACTTTTAGTCCCGGAATATGACTGAATATCGCCTGTATCGCCTGAGAATGCTGGGCCCCTTGTTCTCCACCGCGATTAATAATTCCTCTAATAACTATTGGCACATTCACTTTTCCGCCAAACATATAATGCCAATTTGCCGCCTGATTAATAATCTGGTCTAATGCTAAATACATAAAATCAAGTCGGGGGAAAATTAAAATTGGTTTCGTCCCGGACATTGCTGCCCCAATTGCCACCCCAGTAATTGCTGCTTCTGAAACCGGAGTGTCAATTACTCTTTTTTCTCCAAATTTATCAACTAGCCCCTTAGTAGTGTCCCCCACATACCAAGGCGACAGACAACCCTGTCCTATAACAAATACCTTATCATCCTTTTCCATTGCTTGATGTGTAGCTTCATTTATTGCTTGAGCGTAGGTGATTTTTCGCATATTATTTAAAAATATCTTTTAATAAATCTTCCTCTTCGGGATAAGGACTTTCTTTGGCGAAATTGACTGCTTCTTCTATTTCTTTTTTTATTCTTTTTAAAATTTTTTGTTTTTGTGGTGTTGATATTTTCAAAATCCTCTTGAGTCTTTTTATCGGGCATTTTGTCTTCCAAAAATCCAACTCCTCTCTCGGTCTTATATCCGTATGAGTGCCCTGGATATTGTCGTCCGGCCCTACGTGCCCGCGCCATCGGTAAGTGAGGCACTCAATCAAAACCGGGCCCTTTCCTTGCCGGGCATTTTCAATCGCCTTTTTGGCTGTTTCATAAACTTCAATGACGTTATTTCCATCAATTTGAATCCCGGGCATATTGAAACCCTCTGCCTTTCTGGCAATATTGGTATCGGCCAAAATTTTTGAAATCGGCATATGGGTAGCATAAAAATTATTTTCGCAAACAAAAATCACCGGCAATTTTTTCAAAGAAGCAAAATTTAACGTCTCATAAAAAACCCCCTCGTTGGCGGCGCCGTCGCCGAAAAAAACTACGGCCACTCTCTTTTCTTTTTTTATTTGAAAAGACAAAGCGGCCCCGGCGGCAATGGGAATTGAGGCGGCAACAATCGGAGGCGTACCAAGTAATCCCTCTTCCGGAGCGACAATATGCATTGAACCGCCCTTACCCCTTGAGCAGCCGGTCTTTTTGCAAAAAATTTCAGCCATTAATTCTTTAAGAGAACCTCCCTTAGCAATATAATGACCATGGGAACGATGATTGCCAAAAATATAATCTTCTTTATTTAAAGATAGACAAACGCCAGTAGCCACTGCTTCTTCCCCAATGTATAAATGACAAGGTGTTTGAATTTCGCCTTTTGAGATATACTCCCCCACCACTTCCTCAAAGCGGCGGATTCTCAGCATTATCTCATACATTTTTATTAAAATTTCTTTTGAAATATTTTCTGCCATATAATTACTTAAAAAACTGCGACCAAGAAGGTTTTTATGATAATCTTTATATCTAACCAAAAAGATTGTCTTTTAACATATTCTAAATTGAGTCCAATTTTTTCTGGTTTAATTTTCTCACAATAGGTCTTGTGGGGGTCTTGACTACCCCTCAAAACTTCTCCCTCGTGGGGATTGGCTATGGTAGCGATGCTTGTCAATCCTGGCTTAATGCTTAAAATTATCTTTCTTATTCCCGGTTCAAGAGATTCAATCTCTGAAGGAACTTCCGGCCTCGGTCCGACCAAACTCATCTCTCCCTTTAAAACATTGAGTAATTGGGGCAATTCGTCCAATTGATATTTTCTCAAAAATTTTCCGATTTTTGTTAGGCGCGGGTCATCGCTGGCAGTTGATGGTCCTCCTAATTTTTCAGCTTCAGGAACCATTGTTCTGAATTTAAAAATTCTAAATTCCTTCCCGCCCTTTCCAACCCTTACTCCCCGATAAAAAACCGACCCCGGAGATTCCTGTTTAATTAAAATCGCAACCACAACCAAAATCGGCGCCGTAATAATCAACCCCAAAAAAGAAACTATAACATCAAATAATCTTTTTATCACGTTTTATTTTTTTAAGATTCTTAATTTCAGCAACTTGCACAAAATTGCCGTTTTTTATACATTACAACTGCACAAATTTAAGTGCTTTTCTTTTTCGAAATCTCATTATTCGACCATTCTTTAATGAATATTTTGACGATATTTTTGGCATCGTCAAGACCACGATGATGGATACCATTAATCTTAATTCCGCAAAATTGAAGAGTCTTTTCCATTCCCTTTGGTTTTGTACTTTTTATCTCAGCAAATTCATGCTTTAAACTCCTATGGTTTGAAAATGGATATTTAACGTTGTGCAATTGGCAGTCTTTGATTAATTGTTTCTTGTCATAATGTCCCCAAGAACAAAAAGTAATGTTTTTTATATTGCATCCATCTACTTCTTCCACCCTTTTAATAAATTTCTCAAAAGCAACCGGGAAAATCTCGGCATTATTAATATCTTCTTGCTTAATAGAGGTTAGGTTCTTGCAAAATTCTGACAAAATAGGATTTTTTACCGGCTTTATAAATGTTTGAAATTCACCTAAAATTTTATAGTTATCATTTAAAAGAACAGCACCTATTTCGATGATTTCACTCTCATCTTTTCTACAACGATTTTCCCAACAAGTGGCTTCTAAATCAATTATTAGATACATATTAATAAAATTATTTAATAACCAACCTCGCAAGTCGATTAACTAAACATTAGGTTTAACCTAATATCTGGTTTAAATCATACAAGATTGTTATCAAGTTCTTGTCTTTCTCGGTTCAGAAAAAACGAAAACCACCTTAAAAGCGTATCTCCTTAGAAAGGAAAAGAAGAGAAAAACTCTATCAACTTTTTCCAATAATTT
>JAHIOY010000071.1 GCA_018894495.1 Patescibacteria group bacterium | reverse complement strand
CATAAATTTAAAAATTTAAATCTTATATTTTTTTAAAATACTACTCAGGGAAATCAATTTCCCTTTTTTTTCTGCTTCAATCGATTTTTTAAGACGTTTAACAAAACTCTGCCTCAATTCAAGTCCGTAATCAGGATCGCTTAAAATTTCTCTCATTACCTCAATTATTTTTTCTCTAATAATATCCTCTATTACATCCCCCTTTTTTATTGATTTTTCTGTTGTCAACATTGTGTTCATATTTATTGTTGTTTTACCATAAATAAAGATTTTTCTCCAATCCTTTCTACCTCTAATTTACCCCCCCCAGAACCTTGTCAAAACCCAGTATACCGAGATCTGACCTCTGTAAACTCTTGAGGAATGACCGAGGTCAAACCTCGGTCTTGGTCTTAATTATATTCTTTATTTCGGATTTCGGAGAATTCAGAAATAAAAACTTGTTTTCAATTTCAGAGAGAGAAGAACCCACTTTGTATATCGGCGACTTGCCCTTGGGTTCGCTGCGCCATCTGGCTTCATCTAAAATATAAAGGGTTTCTTTAGCTGCTTCAAAAGGAAGCGCGCCCGGAACCTGGGAAAGCGTTTTTTTAAAATCAATCGCCGCTAATAAAAATGCTTTTTCATAATCGTAAAGCAGTTTGTCTTGTTTAATTATTTTTCCTTCGGAATCCGAAATAGTGAACTTATAATTTTTAATGTCAACAAAAATTTCTCCCTTGGAGCCCCTGATTCTCAGCGTCCTTTCAAAGTCCTTGCCAACCCCCTTGCCAACCCGGGTCCGGCAAAAAATACTCCTGCCTCGTCCCGGAATTTCAAAGTCAATTTTGACAAAACTTATGCCGTTTGTTTTGCAGCCAAAATACCTTGCTACTTGAACTTTGAAGAGCCGAACCTTTTTTAAAATTACTTGGTCAGGATAAGCAAACCGACTGGGCGTGGCTACGATTGCCGATAAACCGTGAGGAAAGACGTCATAAATCATTCCTCTGTCAAGCGCTTTTAGGCGGTGGGGAGGAACGACATTCGGTTCCAAAAGTCGAAATTCAATCTCCCTCAAATCGCCGATGAGCCCCTGTTTCAACCACTCATCGGTTTTAACTTGAAATGGATAAAATTTTGCCAAATAGTGGTCATATCCAAAAACAACTTTTCCTACTTTTGGAAAATCCTCCAATATCCTTACATTTCTTAAAATAGCGTCCAAGGGTTTTTCAATAAAAATTCTTTTCGTTTTTCCCAAAAAGTCCTTAGCCACTTGACAATGGGTTATATCTGGTGTAACTATAAAAACAACGCTGAGTTCAGAAAGGTTTTTATAATTTTCTAAATCAGCCGGGTTATTCAAATCAAGATAGCAAACCTTTTTTGCCTTAATCAGTTTTTCCATCTCTTCCAAAGATGGCTTTCCCAAAACATTTTCCGGAATTCCGTAGTCAACGCAAGTTAAGTCAATTTTTCTTTTTTCAGCAAGTCCAAACAAAACCCGATTATAATGCTTTCCGGCGCCATCGCCTTTGAACCCTAATAAAACAACTTTATTCATAAATCAACGAATAACGAATTCTTTACGAATATACGAATAAGCGAACGATAAGAGCGAGGCAAGTTTTCTGAGGTCATATTTTTGAAACTGCTGCTTTGTCGGCTAAAACAATTGTCGGAACGTCGTTAAAGGTTATGGCCGGCAAGTCCCTTTTAGTATATTTTTCCTTGTCGCGTGTTATTTTTTTCAATAAGTCGGCTTTGTCTTTGCCAGAGAGCATTAAAATATTGACTTTTGATTTGTTCAAAAACCAGGGGGTAAGGGTAATTCTTTTAGTATAGGGATTGATTTCTGGCGGAATTGTATATCCATAAACCTTGACCGATTCCGGTAAATCCCAGATTTCATTTTTCCAGCCAATTTTTGGCTTTTCCGGGAATATGCCGTTTCTATGACCGTCGGAACCCGCGCCGTTAAAAGACAAATCAAAGCCCTCTGGCGCAAGTTTACTTAGTTCCTTTTCATACTCTTTGGCGCCCCTAACCAATCCTAACTCCATTTTGAGCCGATGAATGTTGTTTTTGAAAGACGGAGACACTTTTATTATTTTTTCCAGCCAAATTTTATAAGCGTTCTGGAAATTGCTTTCCGAACTTCCCTTTTTTCCTTCGCCCTCCATAGCATTGGCGAAGGAGGGTCTTTCATCACCCCAAAAAATATGAACTGCCGGCCAATGAAACTTGTTTTTAAATTCAGCGGATAAAAGTTCAAAAAGACGTTGTGGGGTTTTGCCGCCACAGAAAGAAACGGTAAAAATGGCTTTTTTCTTTAGGGTTTTTTCACACTCCGCCGCAAAAATCTCAGCTGCCTGCTTTGAAAATTCTTCAAGGTTATTAAAGAGCCTGACCTCTAAATTGCCAAATTGTTTGAGTTCCATTAACATTGTATAGAAAACTGAGTTTTCTATAAACTTGTTGACCTAAATTCCATTTTATCATAAAATTAAAAAATAGGGAAATTTCTGCCGAGGTCGGGCCTCGGTCAAACTGGACAATTCTGGCCGAGGTCCGACCTCGGTCAAACTGGACAAGGTCGGACCTTGTCAAACTTTATGAAAAGTAATAAGGAAAAATCTTTTGATATGTATACAGGAGGAGGTGTTCCAGTTTCAGGAACTGGCTTAACGTAGACATTAGGCACTTGGTATCATGTAGCGGTAACGAAGTCCGCATCTACAACCGGGTTTGACTCAAGCTGAAATCCAAAAACATTATGCTGAAGGTTTAGAAAAACACCAATTAGCCGAAAAATAGAGAAATTGACAGAGGGGTCAGACCCCTGTAAGATTCAATGGGGGGGGGATAAATTTGTTTTTAAATTTTATTTGTGATAAAATAGGAATATGACTACTGCCACTTATTCTCAAAAAACTACCCCAAAAAAAATAAAATTAGATCGCTATGCCGGTAAATGGGTGGCTTTTTTGAAGGGGAAAATTATCAACTGGGCAGACACTCTTGAAGAGTTGGAAAAAAAAGTAAAAAAATTAAAAGCAGAAAAAGAAGCAGTTTATTTTTTAGTCCCCAGGAAAGACGAAGGTCCCTATGTGCTTTTTGTCTTATCATTGAAGTAATGCAAAAAGAATTTGATTATCTTAATAAAAATAATAATTGGTTTCCTGTTATTGATATAATTCTTTGCGGGCCAAAACGTATAAGGACATTCAAGGCCCTAATTGATTCTGGGGCAACTTTCTCAGTCTTTAGGGCAGAAGTGGCCAAATTTTTAGGAATTGAAATTGGTAAAGGAAAAGAAATTTATCTGGAAGGAATAGGTGGAAGAATTTTAGGTTATCTTCACAACTTGAAAATAAGTGTTGACGGAAAAAACTTTTTTCGATGTAAAATTGTTTTCTCCTCAGAATTTAATGTTTCTTTCAATTTGTTAGGCAGAGACAATTTTTTCTTGCCTTTTATTATTAGTTTTTTAGAAAAAAATAAAAAAATTATTATTCAAACAAATTGAGTTCTATTCCGAATTGCGACTTCCTTTAGTATTTTTTTAAAAAAACAGAGTCAACTATACTTCTTTAATTGAAAATCACTATTTATCCGCCTCCGGAATAACTAACACCGGAGTTACCTAGAGTTTTAAAAATGGGTAGTATTAAAAATAAAAAAATCGGCTTAATTGGGTTGGGGAAAATGGGAAAGGGCATAACCGAAAGATTGCTGGAAAGAAATTGGCAAATTGTTGTTTATGACAAAGACGAAAGGGCAAGACAAGTTTTTATTTCGAAATTTTTCAAATTCCGAAATAAAGAAAAAGAAACGGGGAAAAAGGGCGCGACTGAGGCATTGTTAATCAATGACCTGGTTGAAAAACTTTCTCCGCCGAGACTAATCTGGGTAATGGTGCCCCATAAAGTGGTAGATGAAGTTTTATTTAACGAAAAGGGGCTGGTTAATTTTTTAGAAAAAGGAGATATTGTTATTGATGGCGGAAATTCCTTTTTTAAGGACTCAATTGAAAGGGCAAAAAAACTTGGCGAAAAAGAGATTGAGTTTGTTGATGTTGGCGTTTCTGGAGGACCAAAAGGCGCCAGGGAAGGGGCTTGTTTAATGATTGGTGGAAAGAAAGAAATTTTTACCGAATTAAAACCGCTTTTTAGGGACTTAGCAACCAAAGATGGATTTCAATTTTTTGAGGGAGCCGGAGCCGGACACTTTGTCAAAATGGTTCATAATGGCATTGAATACGGAATGATGCAGGCAATCGCTGAAGGATTTAATTTAATGAAAAAGTCAAACTATGAACTTGATTTAGAAAAGGTGGCTGAAATTTATAATCATGGCAGCGTGATTGAATCAAGATTAATTGGATGGTTAAAAACTGCGCTCAAAGAACGCGGTCAGGATTTAAAGGAGGTTTCTGGCGCTGTGGCCCACACCGGCGAAGGAGAATGGACAGTAAAAACAGCCAAAGAATTTAAGGTGCCAGTTGAAATAATTAAAAAATCTTTAAAATTTAGAATTGAATCTCAAAAAAATCCCAGCTATACCGGTAAAATTTTATCCGCTCTTAGAGAACAGTTTGGCGGTCATAAAGTAACAAAATAAAGCGGATGTGGTGAAACTGGAAAACACGCAGGTTTCAGGAACCTGTGCTGAAAGGCTTGTGGGTTCAACTCCCACCATCCGCACCAGTAGTAACTTGTTCGGAATTAAGAATATGGAGCGATTTTGCGGAAACTATTTTTTGGGGAAAGGATCTGCCAAAACTTCGGCTGATTCTTTTTGAAGTTCAGATGTCGCAAGCGGAGGAGGAGGGGTCTGGGGAGGAATGCGGGCGGGTTTCGGACTGGGGGTTTTCGGAAATTCGGCGGCTACAAAATTAGAAACCATACATTGAAAAAATCTACGATTTTTGCTATGCTTGTTTTGTGAGCAAAGAAAGTAATGGCTCATATTTCTATACTATCAAAAGTAGCATACTATGGCAACTATATCCGAAAACATAAAGAGAGTGCGAGCAAAACAAGGATTGACGCAGGACGACTTGGCGAAGAAAGCCAACATTAAATACTCTACCCTTACTAAAATTGAGGGTGGTGTCGTTACCAAACCGAGCGTTCAAACAATCCAAAAAATCGCCAAGTCGTTAGGCGTTCCGATGGAGGAATTAGTGAAATAATATTATGAGATTTTTACTTAGATCAAAAATTCACCGAGCAAAAGTGACAGAAGCCAACCTTGATTATGTTGGAAGTGTAACTATT
>JAHIOY010000070.1 GCA_018894495.1 Patescibacteria group bacterium | reverse complement strand
TAAAATCCAATCGCTCGGGCGGGCAAAAAGGAAGGGGGTTGGGGGGAAGGAATTTTTGCCCGCCCTCGCTTTCCGATTCCAATTTTTTTCCGCCGCCGAATTTCGTATTTCGCTTTGCGAAATGCGCCGCCAAAGAAGATGTTGCCCTTGCCCCAGCCCTCCCGTGCGCGGGCAACGACAAGGAATTCCCGACTGCCTGTATTCTATTTGACATTAATTTTAACATGGTATACACTCTTAATAAGAGCTTGACTTACTTATAAGGATAGCATATATATAATAATAGAGCAAAAAAATATGGAAAAAATAAATCCAACAAATGAACATCCGCGGGATCGCTTCAAGCGGCTCGCTACCGCCAGGACAAATATAGTCCTAAAACGCCTGAAAGTTTTAGGTAATTGTTCCAATAGGAATATCTACGAATACGACGAACAGGATATTGATAAGATTTTTTCCGAAATTGAGCGCAAGGTTAAGGAATCTAAAGCAAAATTCCATTTTCCAAAAAAGCGAGAATTTAAACTATAAAAATATGGATAATTACAAAAAAACAGTAAAAAACTTAAAACCCTATAAAGAAGAACAGTATAAAAATGTTATCCAAGATCAGTTGGCTATATTCACGATGGATCTTTTGGAAAAAAAAGGTATTCCACTTTATTTTGAATATATAGGCGTTGCGCTATTCAAATTATTCCCGAAGAAATTTGCCTTAATCACTTTTAAAGAGTTTCCCGACTTGTACCGAATTTCTAACATGCTTCGTCTGCATCTTAGGCCTTCGGATAGAAACTGGGCAGTTGGAAATATAAAAACTAATTTTTCGATTACTCCTCTCGGGAGAGAGTTTGCAAAAGAGACTGAAAGATTACTTAACAATCCAGAGCGTCAAAAAAATATCAGAACTAATAAAGATGAAGCAAAAAGAATTAAATCAATTCAAGGAGATGTAGATGAAATATTAGATTCAGGCTTGTTTAAAAAATGGAGAGAAAACAAAAAAGAAAAAAACAAAGAAGAAATAAGTGAATTTGAAATACTTTCATTTTTGGGCGTTATGTCATTTACAAAAATGGACATTATTCAAAAACGCATATCTAGGTTAAGAGATATTTGTAAAAACACTAAAAATTCCGAAGCGGAGGTATTTATAAATAACATCGCAAAGTCGCTTAATCTTAAATAAATTTTATGTCCGAACACTCTATTAAATATTCGCGCAGACATTCTGCTAGAAAGCACGCCAAGGCGTTACGTGATATTTATAAAATTTTTACGGAACTCATAACGAATTCTGATGAAAGTTATAACCGGCTCAAAAAAGCAGGACACGAAAGTACTCATCCTAAAAGTATCAAAATCTATATTGATAGAAAAACAAGAATTATAAAAATTGTTGATTGTGCTGAAGGTATGGATTTGGTTGATATTGATAATAATTTTGAAAAATACGGAGCAATTAAAAGTGGAACCAAAAGAGGGCATCGAGGACGCGGTCTTTATGGCCAGGGGCTTACCGATGTTTTATTTTTAAACCCTTCATTTAGAAGCAGCTTACATTCAATTAAAAACGACAAACTATACACAAGCGAGTTTTATTACAAAGATGACGATCAAACATATAACTCAAGGAATTTAAAGAATTCAGGGCTTGAAAAGCTAAGGAACAAGCATGATATACCCGAAAATGGAACTATCATTCAGTTTAAATTGCCTGAAAAAATAAACTTACCACAATTTCATAATCTTTTTGCGGAGTTAACGAATTCATACATGTTAAGGTTTATTAATAGTAATCCTGATAGACAGATTACGCTTATTGAAACAGAAAATAATGGGAAGCGAATCCAAAAACAGATAAAATTCAATTTTATTGAAAAGGCGTATCCTAAAAATATTTCAAAAATACTCCCTGAAAAAAAATTGTATTTTAAATACGAAAACTTTAAACCTGTCGAAATCGACGTTGTTTTGTACAAAGCTGATTTTGATTTAAAGCAAGAGATCGGTAATGATGCAACGGGATTGCTTGTCTTTGATGCGCACCACGACAATTCTGTCTATGATTTAGATTTTTTTGGATTTGAAAACAACCCTGGCGCTAATAATGTTTTTGGGTATATCAGGTTAACAAATGTTCGTGAGATTATTGATCAAAAACTTGCGGAAACCATACCGGAGGAAATACTTACGGATACTCGAAATGGTTTTGATAAATCTCATAAATTTTATAAACACTTTTCAAATGAGATTAAAGATTTATTGGCGCCAGTCTTTAACGAACTAAAAGAGTCCGAAAAAGATGAGAGTAGC
>JAHIOY010000069.1 GCA_018894495.1 Patescibacteria group bacterium | reverse complement strand
TTTGATAAAGTAGCCAGATTTCAGTTGGCCGTTTTTTTGTTCCGGCTTTCTGCATCACGGCGACCGTTCTGGGAGCAATTCCGATTTCTTTTCTTTCAGGGCTTCTCAAAACCCTCAAGAGCCGATTTTCAGAAAGACGATAATAGCGCATTTTATCTTTGCTGTGCCTTGTCCAAATTATTTCTTCCATTGAAAAATTTTGGACATGCGACGTGACGTGCGACGTCCAATAAAGAAGCAAGTAAGGTGGCGAAAAAGGCGCCGGCTATGACATCCTTTGGAAAATGAAATCCGGTATAAATTACCGAGACACCTACCAAAAAAGCCAAAATTAAAAGAGGAAAACCGATTTTTTTCTCTTTAAGAAAAATCGGCAAAGCAAAACCAAAGGCAAGCATTGTTGTTGTTGAAGGAAAAGAAAAGGTGCTGGTGTGCCAGGGACCCAGAATTCTGGCGTCTAAAACATCAAGGGGTCTGGACTGGGAAAATAAAATTTTTAAGCCCTGACCGATTAGATAAAAAAGCGGCCCTGAAATTAAGGCGGTAAAACCTAATTTCCGATATTTCTTGGAAAAAAGCATAAAAAAGGGAACTGTCGGGAGTAAAAGGAAAAGGGGCATAAGAATTTTGAGGAAAATAAAGTCCAAAATCGGGTTGGCTATACCCTTATTGAGTAAAATGAAAAGCTCTCGGTCGCCAAAAATAAAATCAAAAATGGCAAGAAAAATTAGGACTAAAAATAAATAAAGAATAGGTCTTTTGGTCATAGATATTTAAATGGCTCAATATGAAGTTTTCCGATTAAAAACGCAGAAAGGGCCGCACATTGAACAAAACTTTGCTTTTTTTAATTCAGGATTTTTTTCACATTCTTTATTTCTAATTTCCGAAAATTTTTTGCGGTCAATGGCGTATTTTGCCATCTCCTGCCAATTTACTTTTTCTCTGGCGACTGCCATTTTATAATTTCTCAAAATCGCCTCTTTGTTTCCTTTGGCAATGTCGGCGATGTGGGCAGCAATTTTAGTCACGACCACGCCCTCCCTGACATCCTCGGTATCAGGCAATCCAATGTGTTCCTTGGGAGTCATATAACAAAGAAAATCCGCGCCTTTCCAACCAGCCAAAGCGCCGCCAATGGCGCAAGCAATATGGTCGTAGCCAGCCGCAATATCAGTTGGCAGGGGACCCAAAACATAAAAAGGAGCGTTGCCGCAGTATCTTTTTTCTAATTGAACGTTTTTCTCAATTCCCTGTAAAGGGATATGACCCGGACCTTCAATCATTACCTGGACGCCCATTTCTCTGGCTTTTTGGGCTAATTTTCCCAAAATTTTTAATTCCTGAATTTGGGCCGCGTCGGTTGCGTCGGCTAAACAGCCGGGCCTCAAACCGTCGCCCAAACTAAGAGTAATGTCGTATTGTCTGGCTATTTCTAATATCCTTTCAAAATTTTCGTAAAGAAAATTTTCTCTTTGATGCTCTTTCATCCAACTAAGCATAAACGAGCCACCGCGGCTAACGCATTTCATTACTCGTTTTTTGAGCAGGGGAAACGCTCTTTTTGTTACCCCGGCATGGATGGTGGCAAAATCAATCCCATCTTTTGCTTGCTTTTCAAAAACATCAAGATAGTTTTCAATGCCCAGAGCAGTCAGGGTTCCGGCTTCAATTAATGCCTGATAGATGGGCACGGTGCCCAAGGGCAGGCGGCAGTTTTTAATAATTTCTCTCCTTGTCTCATCTATATTTCTAGTCATGCTTAAATCCATGACCGTATCGGCGCCGGCTTCGGTTGCCGCTTTTAATTTTTCTAATTCTGTTTTCAGAGCCCCTCTTATCGGCGAGGCGCCGATATTGGCATTAACTTTTACTCTCAGTCCTTTACCTATACCGATTGGCTTTAAATTTTTATGTCTTTTATTTGCCGGGATAACCACTGAGCCCTCAGTCACCCTCTTTCTCAATTTCTCGGGTTCAACCCCTTCCTCTCTGGCTACGATTTTCATTTCCTTTGTCCTTTTTTTGTTTTTCGCTACTTGAATTTGAGTCATAGTCATATTCCCTATTCTAACAAAAAATACTCCCTTGGCAACCTTTTTAGGAAAATGGCAAGGAAAAATGGCGGGGTTTGACCCCGCCATTTTAGGATAATATTTCTAATGGGATCTATTTTAATGCTTCCTTTACTGTTTGAACTAATTGACTAGGGGGATAATTGGTTTTAATCAAAAATTTATCAGCTCCTTCTCGAAGTAGTTTTCTGCCTAATTGAAGGTCGGGGTAATTGGTCAAAACAAAAACAAGAATATCTTTGGTTTGGGTCTGTTCTTTTATCTCTTTTAAGAGCGGAGTGCCGTTTGTTATATCTGGTAAAAGAAGGTCTAATAAAATTAGGTCTGGTTTTTCTTTTTTGCCTTCTCTGATTTCTCTTAATCTCCCTCGAGCCTGAAAGCCAGTAATTAGTGATTCAATTTCAAATCCAGCTTGTTTAAAAGCCCTTTCATAAATCTCAATTGTTGCCAAATCATCTTCAATTAAAAGAATCTTCTTTGCCATATTATCTTATCGCTAATTCCACATAAAAAGTTGAACCTTTACTTAGACCTTCAGATTCAGCCCAAATTCGGTTGTGTATTACACCGAATTTTTAGTAATATAAACACTCAATCCTACAACACCTATCTTATCCCTGCTGCCTAAGGTTTTACTATAAGTACTCTTGGAACTCTGTGGAGGTTTAACTTTTACTTTGTAGAGACTAATCAAAGTTATTTGGGCCAATCTTCGATTATTAAGGCTTTTTTAGGTTTTGCAGGAAGTAGTTGATAAATTTCTTCTGTAAGAAAGGGCATAAATGGATGAAGGAGTTTAAGTGAGACAAGAAGTACATGGTATAATATCCATTTACCTGTCAATTTATCTTGTAGGTTTTGGCCGTTGCGAAGTCTTTTTTTAATATCTTCGATCGTCTTATCACAGAATTTATGCCAGAAAAAGCCGTAAATCTCTTCTGCCGCTTGGTGAAAATTGAATTTTTGAAAAGCTCGTTCAATTTTTTCTATGGTCAAGTTAAGCTCAGAAAGAATCCAATAGTCTTCTTTTGTAAATTGAAGATCTTCTCGTTTAATCTTTAAGAGGTCAATGTCGCCACTAAGATTCGTGAGGATAAATCTTGCCGCATTCCAAATTTTATTAGCAAAACGACGATGGGCAATAATTTTTTCCTCAGAAATTATAATATCACTACCAGCAGAAGTTCCGAAAACAAGAGCCATTCTTAGAGCATCAGCGCCGTATAAATCTACCACTCCCAAAGGATCAATTACATTACCCTTGGATTTAGACATTTTTTGACGGTCTTTATCTCTAACCAATCCGTGAAGGTAGACATACTTAAAAGGAACTTTTCCAGTACAGTAAATGCCTAACATTATCATCCGAGCCACCCAGAAAAATAAGATATCCCAGCCAGTTTCCATAACAGTTGTTGGATAGAAATATTTGTAATCCTCAGTCTTCTTTGGCCAACTAAAAACCGTAAATGGCCACTGGCCCGAAGAGAACCATGTGTCAAGAGTGTCAGAATCTTGATGTAAATTGCTACTTTTACATTTCGAACAAGTTTTCGGCGAATTAATATCTACTATCATCTCTCCGCATTCACAATACCAAGCAGGTATTCGATGTCCCCACCAGATTTGTCGCGAGATACACCAGTCCTTGATATTTTCCATCCAATTATAATAAATTTTGGTAAAATAATCAGGAATAAATTTTATTTTCTTTTGTTTTACTGCTTTAATGGCTGGTTCAGCTAGGTTTTTGATTCTAATAAACCACTGCTGGGAAACTAAAGGCTCAATAATAGTTTGGCATCTTTCACAACTCCCGACCGAATGCTGATAATCTTCCTGTTTTACTAAAAGCCCTTTCTTTTCTAAATCTTCTATAACCTTTTTGCGGCAAGAAATTACATCTAAACCAGCATAATCGCTGCCAGCCTCCTTTGTCACTTTCCCACCTTGATCAATTATCTTAATTATTGGCAATTGATGCTGTTCCCCAATTTCAAAATCTACTGGGTCATGTCCCGGGGTTACTTTTACTGCACCAGTACCAAATTCAATTTCAACTCTCTCATCAGCAACCAATGGAATCAACCGATTTGTTAAGGGTAATTGGATTTTAATGTTTTTCTTTAGTAAATTCTTGTAGCGTTTATCTTCCGGATTAACTGCTACGGCGGTATCGCCGAGCATCGTTTCTGGTCTGGTTGTTGCCACAGTAATGAAATCCTTAGAATCTTCAATTGGGTAATTAATGAAAGTTAACTTGGTAGAACGATTTTCATATTTTACCTCTAAATCTGAGAGGGCAGTTTTACAACGGGGACACCAGTTAATAATTCTTTCACCTCGGTAGATCAAGCCGTCATTATACATCTTTTTAAAGGTATAATAAACAGCTTTACTGATTTTTGATTCCAGGGTGAACTTTTTTCCGCTCCAATCACAACTCGCTCCTAATCTTCTCAACTGATTTTCCATTATTTCTCGATTTTTCATCGTAAATTCATAAGTTTGCTTATAAAATTCTTTTCGTCCCAAATCAAATCGTGTCTTCCCTTGTTTGGCTAATTCTTTCTCATACACTACCTGAGTCATAATCCCGGCGTGATCAGCACCAGGAAGCCAAAGCGTAGGTTCACCTTTCATCCGATGATATCTAATCATAATATCTTCAATTGTAACAAAAACAGCATGACCGATATGTAAAATACCATTAGCATTTGGTGGCGGCATTATAATCACAAACGGCTTTTTAGAATAGTTAATCGGAGGAGTAAAGTATCCTCCTTTTTCCCACATCTTATAAATTTTTGATTCAATATTTCTGGGCTTATAAGTAGTTTCCATTTGGTTCATCAATCTTTTATTATTTATTTTATATTTTTTTTATTCAAACAAAAAAACCATTGGTTTATAAATTAGATTCCCAACATCCTTCACTTTTAAAGGCGCTTTCAATTTTGCCAGTTTTGAAAATACGCCTACACGGACAACCATAACAATCAACCAAGCATTTTGTACAGCGACCCTTAAGAAATTTATCAATATTTCTTACTTTATACATAATTGGAGACTCCCATATTTCTTGGAGAGAGTGAGTTTTTATATTTCCCAACGGTGGTTGCAAAACCCAGCCCACGCAAGGCATAATATCGCCTTGAATATTGACATACATGTGATAGTAATAAAAATCGCAATACCATCCTATATAAGGAGGGTGTGGTTTCCACGAATACCCAAATTCTTCCTGGTCAATCTTTAAACATTTATAATGGAGTTGGCGGATTTCATCGGCAGAAACAGCCATTTTTTCTTTTACAAATTTTGACGCTCCTCTATGTGCTGAAAGAAGGGTTTTAATCTCAGGGAAGACATTATTGTTTCTCGCCCATCGAAAAATATCTGGAATTTCATTAATGTTTTGTCGAACTATCAATGTATCCCCTCCTATTCTTGTTGGATAAGTTTTATTAAATCCTACTTCAAATAAATGTTGAATAGCTATATCTCTTTTCTTGGCATAACCCCTCATTCCTGCTAACCAATCCTGATTTTTTGGATCAAAACTATGTATTTTTATTATTATCGAGACATCTAAATCAAATAGTCTTTTAGCAAAACTTTTATCAATATGCATTCCAGAAGTGAAAACAACTGGAATAATATCCTTTTTGCGGATATACTCAATAGTTTTCCAAAATAGTGGATCGATAGTTGGTTCTCCTTGGCCGGCAATATGAATTGTTTCGCAACCCAATTCTTTTGCTTGGTCAATCACATTTTTTCTTTCTTCCCAATTAAGCTCTCCGGGTAATGGTTTACCTGATCTTGTTTGGCAATATATACAGCGGAGATCGCAAACGGCAGTAAAATCTAAATACATCATTAACATTTTTCCTTCTTTTCTAGCTTCTTTTTCTTTCTTTCTTGAAAAATTCCATCCGTGCATACCCGGAGGTGTTTTAATTTTTTTTACCTCTTTAATCATGTTCCGTAAATTTTAATAAATAATGCTATAGTGGTCCATAAACGATTTTCTGCCTGATCAAATACAATACTTAGTTGAGAATCAATAATATCATTTGTTACCTCTTCTCCTCTGTATGCCGGTAGACAATGCATAAAAATAACATCTCTCTTAGCTAATTTTAATAATTCTTTAGTAACGCTAAATTTTTTAAATGCTTTTCTAATTTTGTTAGCTTCTTTTTCTTTGCCCATCGGAACAAATTGTTGAGTATATAAAATATCTGCATTTCGAGCTACTAGATCTGGTTCACTTAAAAACAATATTTTCGCTTTGGTTTGACTCGCTTGGATACGGGCTTTTTCTTGAATAGATAATGGTATGGAATAATTAGGAGATGATGCAATAGAGAAATTTATTCCAAATTTAATAGAAGCAAATAGCAAAGAAATAGGCACATTATCACCATATCCGATAAAACCTAGGTTTAATCCTTTTAATTTCCCTTTCTTTTCTTTAATTGTCAAAAGATCGGCTAAAGCCTGAAGGGGATGCTCAAGATCTGATAATGCATTAATTACGGGTATTTCCGCGTATCTAACCATTTGTTCTAGATCTTTATGATTATAAACCCTCGCAATTATTCCGTCAACAAAACGATTTAAATCTAAAATAACATCCTTTGCTATTTCTCTTTTCCCTAATCCAACTTCGTTATCTGTTAAAAAAATCGAATTGCCTCCCAATTTATCAATTGCACATTCCAAAGAAATTCTTGTTCTTAAAGATGGCTTTTGGAAAAATATAACAATATTTTTTTCTTTTAAAACCTTTTTAATTTTTATTAAACCCTTTTTTAATCTTTCTGCTAACGATAGAATATCTCGAATATCTTTTCTAGATATTTCTGCGATTGTTAAAAAATTTTTAATCATTTTACTTTTAAAAAATTACCGGTGAAATAATAAAAATGAAGACGTTGATCTTTATAATAAATTTTACTTATCTGTAATCCATATTTTTGGAAATTTTTTAAAAGTTCATAAAATTGATTACTTGAGATGGGATTATTTGAAATTTCCTTACTACTTAAAATTAAATTTATAATTAGATAAAGGTCCTGATTGGTACCAATAAAGTCTTGACTACTTTTATGAGTTGAAATAAAAGAATATTTTAAACTCTTAATATGTTTTTTAATTTCCGAACGACCAGTGAGTTCTCCAAGATAATTAAAACAGATAATTGATTCTATAAGTTGTAATTTGAAATATCTAACTTGTTCCCATATTTTTTCAATAAAAGAAAGGGAAGAAGTATTTAATGAAATCATTCCTGCCCCTATCTTCTGAGCTAATTTGAAAATCGGGGGAACAAATTTTGTGCCATTGATACCTCCATCAATAATGCGAGGTGTATATAATCCTTTCGGGATAGGAATCCAAGGCGGATTACAGATAAGTAAATGAGGAGAATATTTCAAGTTCTTTAAAACCCCCTGAATATTAAATAAATCTCCGCTAAAGAAATGGCTTTGATGTTCGCAATTTAATTTTTTAGCATTTCCGATACTTCTCTCTACTGCCTGGAAATCTAAGTCAAAACCTTCCACTTGATTAACTAATCCCTTCTTTAATAAATGTAATGCAACTAAACCGCTTCCGCAAGCAGCCTCGAGGAGATTAATTTTTTTTTGATATTTTTGAAGAATTTGAGCAGTTCTCATAACTCCTAATACAAACGTATATGTATCATCTAGACATTTAAAATTAGTTAATTTGCATCCAATATTAAAATATCGATTAAAGATATTTGGAAGTTTAGAAATGTAATTTGTAAAAATTTTTCGCTCTTTCATTATAAAAAACTGTCTATTTCATTGGCAATTCCACATAAAAAGTTGAACCTTTACTTAGACCTTCGGATTCAGCCCAGAGTTCACCCTGATGAGCTTCAACGATTAAACGTGAAAGATAGAGGGCTAGGCCCTTTCCGGTTCCGTGAACGCTCCTGGCTTCTTTTGACCTTTGAAAGGCAGCCTTGGCTATACTCGAAATTTCTTCTTTTTTTATACCAATGCCGTTATCCTGACAGGAGAATAAAATTGTTTCTTTTTCGGTTTTCTTTAAGCCGAGAATTATTTTTCCTTCTTTTTGAGGGGTATATTTTATGGCATTGTCTAATAAGGTGTAATAGACCAGTCCTATTTTTTCAGGGTCAACTAAGATTTTAGATAAATCCTTGTCAGATTTGAAAGTAATTTTAACTCCTTTTAATTTTGCTTCGTAAGCTAATTTTTTCATTTGGTCTCTGATGATTTTTTCTAAATAGACTTCCTTTTTATCAAGAAAGCCCTTTCCTGCTTCAAATTCAGAGACATCTAAATAGAGATTAGCCAAATCAACTGATTCTTCAACCTTGTTAATAATAATTTTTAAGGCCTGTTTTTGTCCTTTATTTATGTGTCCAAATCCGCCATCTAAAAGGAAGCAAGCAAAGTTTTTGATGTTAGAAAGAGGGGTTCTGGTATGGTGTTGACCAGTTAAAAACATTTGATTATTGCTCAGCCAATTTCCCTCTTTCTTTTGCCAATCTTTCCGCCTCTTCTTTTAAAATCCTTTCTCTCGCCGCTAAAACTTCAGCTTCTTCTCTTCTTTTTGATTCTTCATGGGTAGCTCTAATTAAATAATAACCAAAGATACAGAATAAAAGAAAGATAGCAATGGTCAAAGCTTTCAGGGTTAGGCTTGGCATCAAAAACGGCAAAACCAACAAAATTATTCCCATCACCCCCACCAAAAGCTCAGTCAAAATCACCCTAATTTCAAAAAGATGGTATTTGAGAATAGCGAGAGCGGTAAAACCAATAAGAAAAATTGTAAAAACAGGACCTAACCAAACAAATCTGTAGTCACCCTGTAGGGGTAAAATTAAGTTACAAAAACTACCAAATAGAGAAGAAAGTGTCGCTCCTAAAAACAAATATTTCATTTGCATCCGTTCTATACCCTGAGATATAAAATATTTCTTAATCAAATTATAAAAAGCCCATCCCATTGTCCCAAAAAAATAAATGGCGAAAATATATAACCCAGGGCCTGTAATAATCTTCCAGGGATGTAAAATAATATTTTTAATAGTGAAACCGGGAATTAGTGTAATTATTGAAATTAAAGGGACTGCAAGAGCAAGATA
>JAHIOY010000068.1 GCA_018894495.1 Patescibacteria group bacterium | reverse complement strand
GCCGAAACCGAGGGCTTGGCAAAAAGACAAGGTCATACTGAAGCCGCGGTCGCGCTTTGCAAATTGGCCGGATTTTTTCCGGCCGGCGTGCTCTGCGAAATTATCAGAGACGACGGCAAAATGGCAAAACTCCCAGACCTGCTCAAAATTGCTCAAAAATTTAATTTAAAAATCGTTTTAATAAAAGAACTGCTCAAATGGCTTGAAAAAAATCCGCTTAAAAAAGAGGGGCCGCTAAAAAGTATTATAAGAGTTGCCGAGTCGCTATTGCCGACAAATTACGGAATTTTCAAAATCATAATTTATAAAACAATAATAGATAATAGAGAACATTCGGTTTTATTAATGGAGTCCCAAAAAAATGCGCCGATGATAGTCAGAATCCATTCCCAATGCTTAACCGGCGACACCTTCTTGTCCCTCAAGTGCGATTGCCGGGAACAATTACATCAAAGTATGAAAATCATTAGCAAAAATAAAAGAGGGGTCATCATTTATCTTAACCAAGAAGGAAGAGGAATTGGTTTAGCAAACAAAATAATGACCTACGGCTTGCAGGAGAAAGGTCTTGACACGGTTGAGGCGAATAATGCCATCGGCTTCTCGGCTGATGAAAGGGATTATCAAACAGCGGCTGAAATATTAAAAGACCTAAACATTTCAAAAATAACCCTTTTAACAAATAATCCTCAAAAAACAAATGACTTAATCTCTTATGGAATTAATGTCCAAAAAATAATACCGCTGAGGATAAAGCCGAATCGCATTAACCGGGACTACCTCTTAACCAAAAAAATAAAACTCGGCCATAATCTTTCAAATGTTTAACAAAGCCAATGTCAAATTAGAGCACGATGAAATTTTCATTAAAGAAGCTCTGCTATGCGCAAAAAAGGGCTTGGGCTGGACCAATCCCAACCCAATGGTCGGCGCTTTAATAGTCAAACAGGAAAAAATTATTTCTCAGGGGTATCATAAAAGGGCTGGCTTGCCCCATGCTGAAATTGAGGCCATAAATTTAGCCCAAAAAACCGTCAAAGGTGCAACTCTTTATATTAATCTTGAACCCTGCTGCCATTTTGGCAAAACCCCGCCCTGCGTCCCGGCCATTATTAGGGCCGGCATCAAAAGGGTTGTCTGCTCTTCTCTTGACCCTAACCCGAAGGTTAATGGAAAAGGAATAGCCGAATTAAAAAAAGCCGGTATTAAAACATCAGTCGGCATCTTGGACAAAGAAAACCAAAAGCTCAATGAGGCGTTTTTTACCTTTGAGCAAAAGAAACGGCCCTTTGTTGCTTTAAAATACGCCGCCACTCTGGACGGCAAAATTGCTACAAAAACCGGCGATTCAAAATGGCTCACCAATGAAAGAGCCAGACGCTATGCCAGATTACTGCGTTCTCAATATCAGGCGGTCTTGGTCGGAATAAACACCGTTCTTAAAGACAATCCTCGCCTCACAGTAAGAGAAAAAAATAAAAAAGAGCCAATAAGAATTATTTTAGATGACGAGCTTAAAATACCCTTAAAAAGCCAGGTCTTGGCCGACAGCAATGTCATTATCGCCGCGCTAACAAAAAAAATGAACCGAGAAAAAAAATTAAAACTCAGGAAAAGAGGAATATCAATTCTTGAATTTTCAGGCAAAAAAATAAGCATTCGGAAATTGCTGCAAGAACTCTACAAAAAAGAAATTATAAGTATTTTGGTTGAGGGAGGAAGCATAACTTTGGGAAGTTTTTTTGACCAGGGCTTGGTTGATAAGGTCTATGCCTTTTTTGCTCCGATTTTAATCGGCGGAAAAAACGCCATCACCCCCATCTCTGGCCAAGGAGTCGCCAAAATAAAAGACGGCCTGCGGATTAAAGAGGTAACTTTTAAAAAATTCGGCAACAATTTTTTGCTCACCGGTTATCCTTTTTGACTCAGACAAATGTTGCCGGAGTATAATCTCTGTATAAATAAAATGCTTGCTGGTAAATCAAATTGGTAATTTCTTCTGTCTCTTTCGGCTGAAATTGATTTCTTAACAATAAAAGGCGCGCCTTGTCTCTTATTCTCGCCTTTATAATTTCATTATTCGTCCAATCAATGGTCAAATCTCTTCTTATTAATTTTACTAATTTTTTTACTAATTCTTTTATTCTTTCGTCTTGATTAATCATCTTCTGGCTCGCGATCGCATCATAAAAAGCCAATTCCTCTTCTGATAAATCCATCTGTTTTGCTGTCTCGTCTGATTTTTTGAGCTCTTTTGCCAACTCTATCAGTCGTTCAATCACCTTAGAGGCGCTAATCACTCTGTCTTCGTATTCTTCAATAATTTTTTCTAATAGTTCCAAAAGCGACTTATAGCGAATCGCATTTTTGCGTATCCTTAGATTGATCTCGTCCGCCAAAAGTTTCTTTAAAATTTCTATTGCCAGATTTTTATATTTAATTCTTCTCACCTCCTCCAAAAATCTCTCATCCAAAATTGAGATATCCAGTTTTTCTTTTTCTTTCAAGGTAAAAATATCTATTATTCCTTCGGCGGTAATGCTTTTTGAAAGCAGTTCTTTAATAGTGGACTCCAATCCATCTTCAATGCCTGTCTTTTCTCTAATTGATGTTCTTTTAATCAACACACCTCTCACCGCCTTGAATAAATCTATACCCTGCTTAATATCATACGCCTCTTTATGCGGCATTACGAAGGCGTGAAGTT
>JAHIOY010000067.1 GCA_018894495.1 Patescibacteria group bacterium | reverse complement strand
TGTCGCCAATAATACAATTATCAAAATAGAAGCTGGCAAAAACCAAAATCCAACGCTTGATACGCTCAAGAAAATATGCAATGCTCTTGAGCGTAAGCGTTGATGATTTAATTAAATAATTAAAAAGTGAAAAAGAGAATAATATAAAGTATGGGTTTATAATCAATATGAATAATAGAAAACATACTACTGCAAATACTGCGCTTTGTCCCAAGCTCGAGGGGTGGTCTGCAAATTTGATCTCTGCTTATCCTAAAGTTCTACAAATTTTAAATGGTGAAATACCAATACCGGAAGTGGTGGAGATTTTTCCAACAAATTATTGCAATTTTAACTGTCCCCATTGTCGATTTGAGAACTATCATGGCGACAGTACGACCTATATTGATTTAAATCTTTTTGATACTCTTCTTAAAGAGTTAAAAAAATACAATATCCAAGCGATTGAATTTTCTGGTGGCGGTGAATCTCTTGTCCATCCCCAAATAGAAGAAATATTTAAAAAATTAATTAATGGTGGTTTTAGAGTTGGTTTGATTACGAATGGTTATCAATTTACGAATTCAGATAAGCTTATTAAACTAGCAAATGAATGTTGCAATTGGATAAGGTTTTCACTTGATGCATTTTCAGAAAAAACATTCCAAAAGGTTCACGGCACAAATTCCAGTTATTTTAAACTTAAAAAAACCATAACAAAAATGGCTTCCAAAAAAACAAAATTACCTGACATTAGTATAAAGATGCTGATCTCTAAGATAAATGTAGACGAGTGTAATCTAGCCATCAAGGAAGCATTACAAATGAAGGTAACAGAAATTCAGTTTAAGTTTCTCGGCAACCATCCTTTAGCCTTGAATGAAAAAGAGATGAGTTTGGTCAAAAGTCAAATAGTTAATCTAATTCAAAAAAATAAAATCAAAAAGTTAAGAATTGAACTCCTCACTGCATATCAAGGAAAAACAGATAAGACTAGCAAGTGTCTCATGACCTTTCTACATCCAGTAATTGATTGGGACGGAGAAATTTATATGTGTGCTTTCTTTGAACATAGAAAGAAGAACCATGCAATAGGAAATATCAAGAACGGTGGATTTATGAACCATTGGCTGGCCAATTATCACAAAAAAGCCTTTGACTCAATTAATCCAAATTCTTGTATCCCTAATTGTCCGATGAAAAGGTATAATCCTGTGGTAGATTTTATCAAAAATGAATATTATCGTTTTCCATTCATCTGAGGGTTGAATAGTCTAAATAATTATTGAAAAGAAAAACAATATGAATTTAAAAAGAGTTCGATTAGACCCAGATGGTCTGCTGATTCAAACTCAACAAGGATATTTACGAAGGATTCCTTTAACCAAACAAATTGTTGAAAAAGTAACAAAAAATCCGGGAAAAGAACTTAAAATCTTGGCAAATACAGAGAAAATATTACAGCCATTTTTTCTCCCAGAAGGAGCTTTAAATGCAAAATTTGAAGTTTTTGATGAAAAGACTGATTTTTTAAATCGTCCAATTCGAATATATTATGGCATTGAGCCAAGATGTAACTTATCTTGTAAATTTTGCGGTCCCAGGGATTTTCATGAAGGCTTTTCACCAGCAAATTTCAAACAGGAAGAATTTATTCTTAAATCGATTGCTGATGCGGGTACTTTTCAGGTACAGTTAACTGGTGGAGAAATAGCAATTAGAGGATATGATCTTTTGGCTACTATTCGGAAAATTGCAGATTTGGGAATGGCTGTAATTTTAGGAACTAACGGGGTCTGGCGCTGTATTGATAACAAAGATAAATTTATCCAAAAGTTGGCTGAGATTGGAAACATTATACAGACAAAAATCAGTATTGAAGGAAACAAGAAATTTCATGATTCAGTAAGGGGTAAAAACAGTTATGATGAAACAATAGATACCTTGAATAAAATTTCAAATGCGGGATTAAATCCAAGAATCAGTACAACTATTTTCAAATCATCGTGTAATAAAATTCAACTAGATCACCTTGTTGGTTTGGCATTAAAGTATAAGGCCGGATTACAACCCATTCCTCTACGTCCTATCGGTATGGCTATCAAAGAAATGAGAAATGAGGTGCCAATTAAAAAAGATTTGATCGAGTATAGTAAATACGCAACAAAGCTTAGAATAAAAAATAAAATAGCCTTGACTTTTAATTTTGATATTTATGAAAAAGGACGCCAGGTTCCAATATATGATTTGAAATGTCCTATTTCCTGTGGGGCACCTTTGATGGGTACACATATTACCCACACTGGAGAGAATTATGCCTGTGGTTTTGCCCAAGAGTTCCCACAATTTATGGTAGGAAAAATTTCAGAAAAGAGAAGCTTAATTGATATCTGGCTTAATAGTAAATCCTTAAATAGGATGCGGCATGCCGGTAAATCTAGCGAGTGTAAAAAGTGTAATCATTATGGCAAGGGTTGTTGGGGAGGTTGTTGGGTTATGAGCTTTGTAAATTCTGGTAAAGTAAGTGGTCTTGATCCCTTTTGTCTGAAGTTTCCAGAAATTGAGGCTATCTAGTTGGATATCCTCAATTCAAGAGGTTGGTTTTTTTAAATACGAAATTCGGCGGCGGCGGAAAAGCGAGGGCGGCCCCGAAGGAGAAACTTCGTTTCCCTACGGGGTAAACAAAAATTCTTGCTTTTTGCTTGCCCCGTAGCAAGCCGAAGGCTTTGCTATGGGGCCCGCCCGAGCAATTGGATTTCAAAGTTCGCAATCCGGATTTTCGTCAAAAAACATTCGAACTTCGTCCAAAAAACACCGCCATCCTACGCCCTTCGGGCTTCGGAATGGCAGAAGAAGGATACGAGGTATTCCGTAGCTCAAAGAGCGAAGGATACCCGCCATTACCTTTTTATTCAAAAAATCTATACACAGTTTTTATATTTTCAAAAAGTAG
>JAHIOY010000066.1 GCA_018894495.1 Patescibacteria group bacterium | reverse complement strand
GTTCCGATTGAAATTACCATTTATGAGGACAGGACTTATGATTTAAAAATGAAGCAGCCGCCGGCCTCTGAATTGCTCAAAAAAGCAGCCGGCATCGAAAAGGGGTCGGGAGAGCCAAATAAGAAAAAAGTTGGTAAAATCACCAGAGAGCAATTGAAAAAAATCGCTGAACAAAAAATGCCTGACCTAAATACCGAAGACATTGAAGCGGCTGTCAAAATCATAGAGGGCACGGCCAAAAATATGGGAATAGAAATCAGCGAATAGCGAATATGTTACGAATTTACGAATAACGAATAATATAGTTTTTAAATTCGTATATTCGTAAAGAATTCGTTATTCGTTGATTTATTAATATGGTTCTTTCAGATAAAGAAATAAAAGAATATGTGAAGAAATATGGAATGATTGCGCCCTTTACCGCGTCCCAAGTCAGAAAGGGAGTGATTTCTTTTGGCGCTTCATCTTACGGCTATGATTTTAGAATAGCCGATGATTTTAAGATTTTCACTAATGTCAATAATGCCATAGTTGACCCTAAAAATTTTGACCCAAAATCATTCGTGGACTTCAAAGGCAAGGTGTGTATAATTCCTCCCAATTCATTTGTCTTGGGCCGAAGCATTGAATATTTCAAGATTCCGAGAGACGTCATCGGCATCTGTCTCGGAAAATCCACCTATGCCCGTTGCGGAATTATAGTTAATGTTACGCCATTGGAGCCCTGCTATGATGAAAAGACAGAAATATTAACCTTAGATGGTTGGAAAAGATTTTATGAATTAAAAGGAACAGAGAGTATTGCTACTCTAAATAAAAAAGAAGAACTTGAATACCAGAAAATTTTAAAATTTCATAAATTTTCCTATAAGGGAAAACTCATAAGAATTTTGGGCAGAAATATAGATTTGGCAGTAACCTCAACCCATTTGCTTTTAGTGAGGAATAGATGGAGAAAAGAATTTGAGTTTATACCAGCTCAAGAGGTTTACAAGAAGTATAATTACGAATTAAAGAGGGATGCGATTTGGAAAGGCAATAAAATAGATTACTTTGAATTGCCAGCAATTGAATTAGATAAAAAATTTTTTCCAAGTTACATCCTCAAGAAAGAAATTTTAAACGATTTGGGCAGCAATACCTTAACCACCAAAGAGTTATATGAAAATTGTGGCGAGGAAATTAAGCCGAGAAAATTTTTATGGACTTTAGCCAAATTAGAAAATCAAGGATATCTCCAAAGGGAATACGAAAGAGAAATCATAAACAGGCATAGTATAAAAGTTTCTCTCTGGGAAAAAGTTTATCCAGAGAAAGAATTATCGTTTTTTCTTTCTCCTCTCAAAATCCCTATAAATGATTGGTTAAGGTTCTTTGGGATATGGTGCGCTGAGGGAAGTGCTTATAAATCAAGATCAGGCGATTACATAGTCAAAATTGCCGCATTTAAAAAGGATACCAAAGCAACAATAGAAAGTTGGCTAAAGAAACTTCCTTTTCACTACCTTCCAACTAATACAGGCTTTACCATAATTAACAAACAGCTTTGCTCCTATCTTTTTCAATTTGGTCATGCTCCTGAAAAATTTGTTCCAAAAGAAATTAAATCTTTACCGCTTGAGCAATTAAAAATTTTATTAGAAGCAATTTTGTTAGGAGATGGAAATGCTCAGACTCTCACCTTTACAACTTCTTCTAAAAGATTAGCTGATGATTTACAAGAAATAATATTAAAATGTGGCTGGGTGGCAATAGTAAGGCGAATATCAAAAGAGGATTTTCCAGTTAGAAAATTGAGAGGTCATTTAATAAAGCCCAATTATGATATATATAAAATTCGCATAAGCAAGAGACATCTCACCCCAAAGATTTATAAGAATTCATTTTCAAAAATAGATTACGATGGTTTTGTCTACGATGTAACCGTTCCCAATCACACCCTCTATGTTAGAAGAGAAGGCAAGGCTTGTTGGTCAAGCAATTGCTGGCAGGGCTATGTTACGGTTGAAATTTCAAACACCACTCCCTTGCCGGCAAAAATTTACGCAGAAGAAGGTATTTGTCAAATCATATTTATCAGAGGAAGCGAGCCCTGCGAAATTTCCTACGAAGACAGAAAGGGAAAATATCAAAAACAAGAGGGCTTAACCTTGCCAAAAGTTTGAAAAAAATAGAAAAAATATAAGAAGAAATAAAATAAAAGAATTATGAACAAAATACAAAATAGACAAAGATTAAAATCTTTCAAAAAAACTTTTCCCCCGATTCCTAAAAATTGGCAGGGAATTTTATGGTCTTGTAATATAAAAAAACTTGATTGGGAGAAAGATAAAAACTATATTATTCATCAGGTCTTAATGTATGGCGATTTAAAAGACATATCTTTACTATTTAAGATTTACTCCAGAAAACAGGTGAGAGAGATTTTTAAAAAAAATCCAATGAAAATCTATACCCCGCAAAACTTCAATTTTATTAAGAAAATAATTTTAGATATAAAAGGGAAAACCTTATTTCCCGAAAAATATGTCGCAACTTTATATTAATGAGGTTTTAACCCCTAATCAAAAATCGGTTTTCACTAAACTAAAAGTTCTAAAGCAAATCGGAATTATGGCTGGAGGCACGGCCCTGGCTTTTCAGTTGAGGCACAGGAGGTCTTATGATTTTGATATTTTTACCTCAAAGAAAATCCCTGTGAATTTATCCTGGGAAATTGGAAAAATTTTTAGTAAAAAAATAAAGGTAATTCAAGAATCAGAAAATGAACTGACCTTTTTTACTCCCCAAGACATTAAAGTTACATTTTTTTACTACCCATTCAGGCCGCTTTATAGAATAATTAAAACTTCCTCAATTTCTATTTTTGATTGGAAAGATATTGCAGCCGACAAATCTTACACCCTCGGCAGACGTCCAGTTTGGCGGGATTATGTTGATTTATTTTTCATAATTAAGAGGGGTCATAATTTGGAGAGAATTATTCGCGATGCCCAGAAAAAGTTTCAAGGACTTTTTTCAGAGAAATTATTTTTAGGACAGTTAATTTATTTCAATGTTTTAGAAGAGCTTAAAATAGATTTTTTAGAGAAAAGTTTTCAGTCGCAAGAAATCAAAGAATTTTTGGAAAAAGAGGTTAAAAGATATAAAAAATAGAAAAAATATAGGTCTGTCTGAAAGCGATGTTCTTTATTTCGGAATTTGAAAAATTCAGAAATAAAAACCTGTTTAATCGTATAAAGACAGACTTCTAACGGGGTGAAAAAAAATCCATACTCGGGAAAATTTATTGTTTTTGATTCACTTGATGGTGCCGGGAATTCCACTCAGGTGAATTTGCTTGCTGAATATTTAAATAATAAAGGGAAAAGAACTCATATTACAAAAGAGCCAACTTCGGGTTTAATTGGAGGACTAATCAAAAGCCAGCTCACTCACGATTGGAAATCTTCGCCAGAATGCCTTCAACTTTTATTTTCAGCTGACCGGGCTTATCATTTAGAAAAAGAAGTGAGCCCTTTGCTGAAAAGGGGAATCAACGTCATTTCTGATAGATATTTTTTTTCAACAATGGCTTATGGAAATTTGCAAATCAAAGACCTCGACTGGTTGATTGAGATAAATAACAAATTTCTTTTGCCGGACTTAACTTTTTTTCTAAAGGTCTCTCCTAAAAGTTGCGTTGAAAGAATAAAAAAAGATCGATTTGAACTCACCCTTTTTGAAAAAGAAGAGGTTTTGGCAAAGGTCTGGGCAAATTATGAAAAATTGGCAAAAAAATTTGAAAATGTCTATCTCATTGACGGAGAGAAATCGAGGGAAGAAGTATTTTCCCAGATTAAAAAAATTATTTATATATAAATTTTCTAAAATTTTTCAAATTTTAAAACAATGGCTCAAATCCTAAAAAATCAGGGAAGCCACAGAATTTTGGCGATTATGGCGGGAATTGGAGGCGAGAACTCTTTACAGTTAATTGAATTAGCCGGCCGAACTTCTTATCAAAGTCGGGCTCAAATTACTAACGATTCAGCAGCCAGATTTGTGAAAATGCTCAGAGAACGGGGCCACGAGTCGGTTTTGGAACATTCCTGCATGACTGTTGAATTCAACAATGTAAGCCGCGGTTTTACCCATGAGCTCGTCCGCCATCGCTTAGCTTCTTTTACCCAAGAGTCAACAAGATACGTTGATGGCGGCGATTTTAAAGTTGTTATTCCGCCCGCTCAAGACAAAGACGAAAAATTGGTTGAACTCAATTTGCCTAATGGCATAAAACTCAAGGTTTCCTTTCAGGATTGGATGGATTTAAATGAACAGATGTATCGCGGATTAAGGAAAGCCGGTTGGATTCGCCAGGACGCGAGACAGGTTTTGCCAAATGGGATTAAGGCGCAAATTGTAGTAACGGCAAATTTTAGAGAGTGGCGTCATATTTTTAAAGTGAGAACGGCTCCGGACGCTCATTGGGAAATCAGGCAGGTTATGAAAAATTTATTAGAAGACCTTAAAAAGAAAATACCAATAATTTTTGACGATTTATAAAAAAAATTGCCAAAATCATTACTATAACACCTTTTTCACGATCGTGAGAAAAGGTGTTATATCAGAAAAATGAAGTATCAACCAATAATTGGACTGGAGATACATGTAGAATTAAATACGCGGAGTAAAATGTTTTGCGATTGCCTCAACAATCCCAATGAATGTCATCCGAATGTTAATATTTGTCCGATTTGCACGGCGCAGCCGGGAACGCTTCCGGTCATTAATAAAGAAGCGGTCAGAAAAACAATAAAAACCGGTCTGGCCCTAAATTGCCAAATTCCTGAATATTCAAAATTTGAACGGAAAAACTATTTTTATCCTGACTTGCCAAAAGGATACCAGATAAGCCAGTATGCCGCTCCTTTTTGCAAAAATGGATTTTTAGAAATTAATGGTAGCCCCGAAGGAAAGCCTTCGGCTTCCAACGGGGTAAAAAAAATTAGAATTCGGGAAGTTCATTTAGAGGAAGATACGGGTAGTTTAATCCATGAAAAGAATTATTCTTTGGTTGATTTTAATCGGGCTGGAATTCCTTTAATGGAGTTGGTTACGGAGCCAGACTTGAGGTCAGCCAAAGAAGCAAGGAAGTTTGCCGAAGAATTACAATTGATTTTAAGATACCTTAACGTTTCCAACGCTGATATGGAAAAAGGAGAAATGCGCGTTGAAGCGAATATATCATTGCGAGAATCAGGAATTAAGAATAAGGAATTAGGGACAAAGGTGGAAATTAAAAACTTGAACTCATTTAAAGCGCTGGAAAAGGCGATTGATTATGAAATTGAAAGGCAGTCAAAACTGCTTGCTCTCGGAGAAAAAGTTATTCAAGAAACGAAAGGATGGGACGATGTTAAAGGAGTGACCATTAGTCAAAGAGAGAAGGAAGAATCTCAGGATTATCGCTATTTTCCCGAGCCCGATTTACCGTCTTTATCCATCTCTCAAAATTTAATTGATGAAATAAAATCCGAAATTCCCGAACTGCCGCAGCAAAAGAGAGAAAGGTTTAAAAAAGAATACAATTTGTCAGCTCAAGAGATTGAGATTTTTATTCAAGCTCGGGCATTGAGTAATTACTTTGAAAAAGCGATTTCAGAATTAGGCCAGTGGCTAAAAGAAATAAAGCCAGAACCAAAGAAAGAGAGTTATTTTCATCTCATAAAAGTTTGTTCTAATTATCTGCTTACTGACCTGCGGGGGTTATTAAAAGGGGCATCGGTTCGCCCTCCCAAATTTTTGAAAAAAACTTGGGAGGGTAAAGATTTTTTTACCCCGTTAGAGAAAGAATCTCTAACGGGGTTAATTACTCCTGAAAATTTTGCTGAATTTATAATTTTAATTTATGAAGGAAAAATTTCATCGCCAATTGCTAAAATGGTTCTGACAGAAATGTTTTCAACCGGAGCCGACCCTTCCCACATTATTGAGGAAAAGGGCTTAGTTCAAATAACCGATGAGTCGGCGCTCGAAAAAATTGTCAAAGAAGTGATTTTAAGAAACCAAAAAGCGGTTCAAGATTTCAAAAAAGGAAAAGCAAATGCCCTCCAATTTTTAATTGGTCAGGTAATACAAGAAACCGGAGGCAAAGCCAACCCTGACATCGTCCATAACCTGCTCAATAAGTTAATGGCAACGGCTGGCAACGTTTGACGTTGCCATTAATTATTCAATGTAGAGGTCTAACCTCTACATTATTTTTTTTTCAAAAAATTTTTTACTAATTTTTCTGCCATTCGGTAATTTTGAACCCAAAGAATTCTTTTGCCTGCCCCGTACCGAATCGAAGGTTCTGGTGCGGGGTCGCGCTTAAACCAAGTCATTTGCCGTTTAGCATAGTTTTGGATTTCTTTTATCGAATTCTCAATCATTTCTTTTTCATCTATTTTATTTTGTAAATATTTTGCAATTTCTCTATAGTGCATTCCAAATTCTTCAATCCTTTTGAAAGAGAGCCCCATTTTCCTTAATTTTATTGCTTCCAAAATGAGCCCTCTTTTTAGCCACTCAAAAAATCTTTTTTTTATTTTTTCTTCCAATTCTTTTTTTGGTCTCTTAATTCCGAGCATCAAAACAGGGTAGGGGAGAGGATTGAATTTTAATGGCGGAACTGGATTTTTTGTTTTCTTTACAATTTCAATTGCCCTAATCAATCTTCTTGGGTTTTCCTTTTCAATTGTCTTCGCCCTTTTGGGGTCAAGTTTTTTTAAGATTTTATAAAGTTCCTCAACGGGAAGTTTGTTGAGGTTAGACCTCAACCGCCAATTCGGCCTTACTTCGGGGATAACTATCCCATCAACTACGGCTTGAATATAAAATCCTGTTCCGCCAACTAAAATCGGAATTTTTCCTTTTTTAAAAATCTTTTCTAATGCTTTAAGAGCCAATTTTTGATATTGAGTAACTGTAAACCTTCTTTTCGGACTGGCAACATCTAAAAGCTCGTGGGGGATACCGCCCCTGCCTTTCTTAGTAATTTTGCCGGTTCCGATATTCATTCCCCGATAGACCTGCCTTGAATCGGCCGAAACGATCTCGCCGTCAAATTTTTTAGCTAATCTAATCGCCAATTCAGTTTTTCCCGCAGCCGTTGGTCCTAAAATAACAATGAGTTTTTTCATATATACGAATTTAAAATTTTCCATCTCCGCTTTTTCTCCTTTAATGAAACATCATCTTTTAATTTAAAGGCGGCTGTTCCGGGTCTTGGAGAATATTTAGCAATGTAGGCATAATTAAATTTAATTTCTTTAAATAATTTCACTGTGTTTTGGAATTGTTTTTCTGTCTCCCCGGGAAAACCGACAATAATGTCGGTTGATAAATTGATTTTCGGAATTTTTTTCCGAATTTTTTTAACCAGATTTTTATATTGTTCAACCGTATAAGGCCGGTTCATCTTTTTTAAAATTTCGTTGTCTCCTGATTGGACGGGCAGATGAAGGTACTTGGTAATTTTTTTCGCTCCGACCATTGTCTCAATTAATTTGTCAGAGAAATTTTTAGGATTTGGAGAGACGAATCTAATTAAGAAATCGCCGGGAATATCATTTATCATTCTCAATAATTCGGAAAAATCAATTGAACCATCCGTGCGCGAGGTATAGTCATTCACGTTTTGTCCCAAAAGCCATATCTCTTTGGCGCCATTTTGAACTACCTTTTTCACTTCTTTTAAAATCTCCCGATGGTCTCGGCAAACTAAACTACCACGGGTAAAAGGCACGACGCAATAAGTGCAGGCATTATTACAGCCACTGGAAATCGGCACATAAACTATGGATTTATCTTGATATTTTGGCTGCTCTTTTAATAAATCCTTGAATTTTAGGATCTGGTCAAATTTATTTTCAAATTTCCGTTTATCGCTTTTTGTGATACAACCCGTTAAAATAACTTTTAACTTTTCATTTTTAACTTTTAACTTGGCAAAGTCAGAAATTTTGCCATACACTCGGTCAACGGCCGATTGTCTGACCGAGCACATATTAACCACGATTAAATCAGCCTCATTAATATTTGAAGCCGGTTGATAACCCCTGTTTTCCAAAACCGTAGCAATTCGTTCTGAATCCGATTTATTCATCTGACAGCCAAAGGTTATAATGTGATATTTCATATTGTTTATTCTAACAAAATTTTTCATCTTTTCAAACCAAAAACCCGCTTTTAGACGGGTTTTTGGATTTCTTTAGAGAAAGAAATTTTATTCGGTAGGAATTCCCGGAGTAATAGTGTTTTCTGGTATTGGACATTTATCAACTTTCTTCCAATCTGAAGGTACCTCACAAGGAGTTGGAAATTCTTTACAGGTTCCATCAGAACTTACCGCAGGGGTAATTACTTGGGCGCAAACGCGGCCGCGGTTAGAGGGCGGGATTTCGCTGCCGGGTGGAAGAGGTGGAGTTTCCCTGCAAGGACTGGCACAGCCTACACAGCCGGCCGAATCAGGAAGATGTTGCCCAGGACAAGGGTCCCAGACGCATTTGATTTCCGGACATTTTGTTTCTTTGCAAACTCTTTCATAGTCAATTTCCACTCCAGCCAGTTCGGCAAAACATTTATTTGAGTATGTCTTTCCATCTTTGCCGCAAACAGGGTCCCACGATTGGATGCAAGCACGACCAACGCCAGTAGAAGGAGGAGTAGTGCCGGTAGCCGGAGGAGCGGGAGGAACTGTACCAGAAGGAGGAACTGTGGTATCGCTCGGAATTATACATTTGGGCGTGAAACAACCGGCTGAATCTTTTTCCATAATTACTCTTCCTTTCTGACAAAATTCGGGAATAACGCTCCACGCCGGACAGCCGATTTGTTGACCCGCTGTATCAATTTTTTTCAAAATACCCGATTTCCCTTTCTCTAAGTTTTCTTGGAGTTGAATAGTTCCTGTTGCCGTCGGCATTCTCATTATTCCCGCTTTCACATCTTCTAAAATTTCCAAGTGTTTTTCTTTGGCGCCGGAAGTTGTATTAATGTATTCTTTAAACGTTTCCTGCCCCTGCGGCGACATATTTTCCAATCCTACCTGAAGACGTTTTAGGGAATTTTCCTGGGCTTTTCGGATTGCTTCTTTTGCTTCTTCTGGCACTTTCTCTTCCAGGTTTTTCAGGACTTCCAAATTCTTGAATTCTTTGAATTGACTGCCTTTTTGTTCTTGTAAAACTTCATCAAGTTTTTCGGTGATTTTATCCTGCCTGTCTTCAAGTTTCAGCAGGACATCTCCAAATCTTTCTATATGCGCTTCCCTTGATTCTTTTATTTTCCCAAATGCTTCCGGCGGAACCTGAGTTTCAAGTTTTTGGAGAAGTTTCTGGTGCAAAGTTTGCTGGTGAACAAATTTATTCAAGAAACTATCCACCTTCGGATTTTCTGCTGCCTTTTCTTTTATTTTTTCAACCTGCTCTTTTACTCTTTCTACTTCCTGTTGATAATTTTCAGCCGCTTTTTTAATGACTTCTGCGTTTTTCTTTTGTTCAATTGTTTTTTTCAATTCCATCAGTTTCTCATTGGCAAATTTTTCTTTCAATTCTGATTTGGCAATCGGATTAAAGGTAAAAAAACTCTGAATTCCTCTGCCCCAATTTTTCAAGAAATAAAGCGGGCTGTCAGGCAAAATACTGGGTTCTCCGATTCCTAAATCACTTGCCTGTATATTTTCATCAAGATTAACCGCCTCTGCGGTGGTTTGCGTTTCTTGAGCCAAGACAGCCGAGCTTATACTAAACAGCAAAGCAAAACTTAAAAGAAATATCTTTGTTCGATTTATCATAAATTTTTATAGTTTATAATTTTTTTCGACCTTTTGAAATCAGCGAATAACGAATTCTTTACGAATTTGCGAATAAACAAATCAGCGAAAAACGAATTTATTACGAATTTGCGAATTCGTTTATTCGTTTATTCGTAATTGATTCGATATTCGTTGATTACTTCTTTTTTTCTATTTCTATTTTCGCCTTTTCCAAAAATTTAGTCAAATTCATCATACCAATGTCGCCCTTGCCTCTTTCTCTGACCCCGACTGATTTTGCCTTCATTTCTTTGTCGCCAACAACCAAAAGATAGGGGATTTTTTGCATTTCTCCGTTGCGGATTTTTTTGCCTAAGGTCTCGTTTGATTCGTCTAATTCAGCCCTTATATCTTGTTTCAAAAGTTCATTGTAAATTTTTTTGGCATAGTCAAGATGTTTTTCAGCAGAAATTGGAATGATTCGCGCTTGGACCGGGGCCAGCCAAACCGGAAAAGCGCCAGCGGTCTGCTCGAGCAGAAAAGCGAAAAATCTGTCAAAAGAGCCGAGTATCGCCCGATGGATAACTATGACCGGTTTTTCTTTGCCGTCTTTGTCAATGTAAGACAAATTAAATTTATTAGCCGAATAATAATCAACTTGGATTGTGGCAATAGTATCTTCCTTGCCTTGAATGTTTTTGATTTGAATGTCTATTTTCGGCCCGTAAAAAGTGGCCTCGCCCTCGGCTTTAATGAATTTAACGCCAAATTTTTTCAAGACCCTTTCTAAAACCGTTGACCCCTCTTCCCACATTTTTTTATTTTTTATGTCGCCAAATTTTTCCTTGTTTTTAAAATCGGGAAGCGATAATCTGAACCAATAATTGGAAATTTTAAAATCCTCGTAGACCTTTTTGTGCAATTTTAGGAAATTAATAATTTCTTGTTCTAATTTTTCCGGCGTTACATATATATGGGCGTCGTTTTGGGTAAATCCGCGCACGCGGATTAATCCGCTTAACACGCCGGACCGTTCGTAGCGATAAACCGTCCCAAATTCCGCGATTCTTAATGGCAAATCGCGATAACTGCGGATTTTGTTTTTATAAATTGAGTGGTGGTGCGGACAATTCATCGGTTTCAAATAATATCTTTCTCCCTCAATTTCAATCGGCGCGTACATATTTTCTTTGTAATGAGCCAAATGGCCTGAGGTCTTATACAAGTCCTCCTTGGCTAAATGCGGGGTTAAAACATGCTGGTATCCGTTTTTTAGTTCTAATTTATAAATATAATCTTCTATTAAATGTCTGATAAAATATCCTTTGGGAAGCCACAACGGAAGGCCCTTTCCTATTTTCTCGTCAATCATAAACAGTTCTAATTTTTCCCCTAAAATTCTGTGGTCTCGTTTTTCTTTCTCTGCCTGGTGTCTTAAGTAATCGTCTAGTTCTTGTTTACTCGGAAAAGCAATGCCGTAAATTCTGGTGAGCATCGGATTTTTTTCTGAACCCCGCCAATAAGCGCCGGCAATTTTAGTTAATTTGAAAGCATCAATTATTTCTTTGGCTTCCCCTGAATGTAATTGAAGGGTTGATTTGATATGCGGTCCCTTGCACAAATCAACAAAGCCCCCTGATGCGTAAATTGACACGGGTTGCACCCGTGCAATTTCCTCAATTAGTTCTAATTTATAGGGTTGATTTTTAAATAGTTTGGCGACGTCAAACCTCGCCAACTTTTCTTTTTTGAAAAAAATGTTTTGTTTAATTAATTCTCTCATTTTCTTTTCAATCTTCGGCAAATCCTCCGGAGTAATAGTCCCGCCTTCACCAAAGGCTTCCACCTTCGCTAAAGCTACGGCGGACAAGTCGGCGGGCAAAGCAAAGTCGTAGTAGAATCCGTTTTCAATTGCCGGCCCAATGCCAAATTTGGCGCCAGGATACAATTCTTGCACCGCAGTTGCCATTATGTGTGCCAATGAATGTCTAATTGTTTCAATAGTCATTTACGTTTCTATGATTTCTTCTATATTTTCGCAAATTATTTTTGAGGCGCCGTCTCTGGTGTTCACCCTTCCGGAAACAAAGACAATTTTGTTTTCCTGAAAAGCGGCCGGATTTTTCTCAATTGACCCCGGGAAAACAACCACCTCTATCTTATCGGTTAAGTCCTCTAAACTCATAAAGAGCATTGGTCTTCCCGCTCTGGTGATTATTTTTTTGATTTTAGAAATGACCCCGCCGATTTTAATTATTCGGTTGGAAGCGATCAATGATTTTACTTTTGATATGGCCAGCGATTTTTTTTCCAAAATTTTCTGAAAATCATCTAAAGGATGAGAAGAGACAAAAAGTCCCAAGAGTTCTTTTTCCCATTTTAATTTTTCTGACTTTGAAGCGGGCTTGGCTGGAGTCAGGCGAAATTCGTTATTGGAAGAAAATCCGTCAAAAAGCCCTTTCTGACCATTGGCTTTTGTTTTTTGGGTTTCCCGAGTTATTTCCAGCAGTTTTTCCAGATTAACTAAAAGCTGATTTCTCTCGGCAAACTTATCAAAGACACCGGCTTTGATTAAACTTTCCAATGACTTTTTGTTCAGGTCTTTGGAATTAATTCTGTTCAGAAAATTAGTAATTGAGTTATAGGGACCTGACGCTTTTCTTTCTGCGGCAATGGCCCTGGCGATGTTAGAACCAACGTTTTTTATCGCTAACAAGCCAAAACGAATTTTTTTTGGCGGGACAACGGTAAAGTTTTCCAAACTCTCATTTATATCCGGCGGCAAGACCTCGATTCCCATTTTTTTGCACTCGCCAATTAAAAAACCGATTCTTTCCACCTCTACTTTTTCCGAAGTCAAAAGCGAAGCCATAAATTCAACCGGGAAATTGGATTTTAAATAAGCCGTCTGATAGGCGAGCATAGCGTAGGAGCAACTGTGGGCGCGATTGAAACCATATCTCGCAAAAGGTAAAACCCAATTCCAGAGCTTCTTAGCGGTTTCTTCTTCTACCCCGTTTTTTATCATTCCGGCTAACATTTTTTCCTCTTGTTCCAAAAGCAATGACCTTATTTTTTTTCCAACCGCTTTTCTTAAAACATCGGCTTCAGCCAAAGTGAATCCGGCTAATTTTTGAGCAATCTGCATTAACTGCTCTTGAAAAATGCAAATACCCTGAGTTGTTTCTAAAATCGGTTTCAATTTTGGATGCAGATATTCAAGGCGCCTTTTTTTATGCTTTCCCAAAATATAATCTTCAATAAACTGCATGGGACCAGGCCGATAAAGAGCGACCATTGCCACGATATCTTCAAATTCAGTTGGCTTTAATTGTTTTAAATATTTTCTAAAACCCTCTGATTCGCATTGAAAGACCCCAATTGTCCCTCCTTTTTGGAAAAGTTTGTAAGTTGTTTTATCATCTAAAGGAATTTTTTCAAGAACAACGTTTTTTCCCTGAACTTTATAAATCCGCGATAAAGTGTCTTCAATGATTGTCAAATTTTTCAAGCCCAGAAAATCCATTTTTAACAATCCCAAGTCCTCAATTGAATGCATTTCATACTGAGTGATAATTGCCTTAGCGTCTTGAGTTGGGCGCTGTAAAGGCACAATATCGTCTAAGGGGTCTTTTGATATGACCACTCCGCAGGCATGGGTTGAGGCGTGCCTGGCGCAACCCTCCAATTTTTTGGCAAAGTCCACTAGTTTTTGGGTTTGAGAGTCCTGTAGATACTCCCGACGAAATTCTTCAACCCCGGCCAGGGTTTGGTCAAGGGTTAATCCAGAGGGAATCATTTTGGCAATTTTGTCGCAATAACCGTAACTATATCCCAAAGCCCTTCCAACATCCCTGACCGCGGCTCTGGAAGCCATTGTTCCAAAGGTGATAATTTGAGCCACGCGCTCTCGGCCATATTTTTGGGCAACATAGTCAATCACTTCGTCTCTTCGCCTGTCATTAAAATCCAGGTCAATGTCGGGAAGCGAAGCAGCCGTTCTCCCCGAATTCAAAAATCTTTCAAACAATAAATTATATTTCAAGGGGTCAATGGCGGTGATATTGAGCAGGTAGGAAACTAAGGAGCCGGGGGCTGAACCCCGGCCGGGACCCACCACGATTCGGTTTTTCTTTGCCCAATTAACCACGTCTTGAACAATTAAGAAATAGGACGCAAAGCCGGTTTGTTTAATTACTGAGAGTTCCGAGTCCAATCGCTCCGTAATTTTTTTGCTTTCTTTGAGCCCTCTTTTTTCCAATCCCTGGAGGCATAATTCTTTAAGCTCTTCATCCGCGTTTTTGCCTTCCTGTAGGGGATAAGAAGGAATTTTTGTTTTTCCTAAAGCAAATTCAAAGTTGCAGGCATCTACAATTTTTTGAGTATTGGCGACTGCTTCCGGAAAATCCTTGAAATCCTTAAACATTTGTTCAGGTTTTTTCATTGAGAAGTCCTCGTCGCGCATTGTTAGTCGTTCCGGGTCGCTCGGATTGGAGTTGGTATTTATGAGCATTAATATATCCTGAGCCTTGGCGTCTTCCGGTTTTAGGTAATGGCAATCATTGGTGGCTACCAGAGGAATTCCACATTTTTTGGAAATAGAAATTAAGGCATCATTGACAATTTTTTGCTCCTTGAGGTTCGGGTGCTCCTGTATTTCTAAATAAAAATTATCTTTGCCAAACATTTCTTTATACAGGAGGGCGGTTTTTTCCGCCTGTTCAATGTTTTTTGCCAAAATTAATTTTGGGATTTTTCCAACTATGCAGGCGGATAAACAAATTAAACCTTCGGCGTGCCCTGCCAGCAAGTCCTCATCAAGACGCGGCTTATAATAAAATCCTTCCAGATTGGCTTTAGTGAGCAGTTTGACCAAATTTTTGTAGCCGATTTCATTTTTAACCAATAAGACTAGATGGTATCTTTTATTATCAATATTTGGTCTCTCCTGGGTCATCTTTTCAATTGCCTGATAGAATTCGCAGCCTAGAATGGGCTTTATTCCTTTTTCTTTTGCCTTTTTATAAAATTCAACCGCGCCGTAAATATTTCCATGGTCGGTTAAAGCAACCGAATCCATTCCGTTCTTTTTCACATAGTCCAAGAGTTCGCTGATTTTCGGCAGGCCGTCTAAAAGAGAGTAGTGGGAGTGAACGTGTAAATGAGTGAACTTCATAGTCTAAAAATCAATCTTTATTGATTTTTAACGAATTATTTTCTCTTTATATTTCAAGCCGCTTAATTTAACCTCTCCGTTTATTATACCCTGTTTCAAAAGTAAATATTCTTTAATTTCAGCATTAGTCAGATTTAAAGAATGCCCGATTATTATGCCGCTGAGGTCCAATAAGCCGCTGATGAGCGCTTCTTGCAAATCAACCGAACCCATTATTTTAGTGTTTTGGAAATAGACGTCCCCGGGAATAATTCCGCTCGGGCTTTCCAGATTTAAAACAATTATTTTTTTAAAATTGACATCGCCCCTGATTTCGGCCTTATTTATTCCGAAAAATCCCCTGATTTTAGCCGCCTCTAAATTGATATTTTTTTCTATTTTTATTCCAATCATATTGATTGATTCTCTTACCCTGAGTTCCTGTCCCTGCAGGTTTCCCTTTAAAATCGCCTCTCCTAAATAGAGACCGGTGTTAAAAATAGCTGATTTGAGAATTAAATCGCCGTCAAAAATTGTTTTATTAAAATAAGCCCGGCCTAAAAACTTTGTCCCTTCAAATGAAACGGGTGTTTTAATCTCCGTTTCCGAAAGGTTAATTTCTTTAATTATTTTTTTGTTGAAATTAGCTCCTCTGCCAGCTACCTCAGCCGACATTAGCTCCTTTTCAATTTCTGCCTGGCTTAAAATATTATTATTATTCATAGTCTAAAAATCAATAAAGATTGATTTTTAACGAAGTTCAACACTCTTACTATTTGGAAGATGTTGAGGTCTAACCTCAACATTCCGCTCAATTACTCAACGCTCTCTTATTATAGAAAAAATTTTAGAAAAAGAAAAGGATGTAAAGAATATGATATAATAATTTAATAATACAATAATTTTATGAAATATCCAAATTTTTTTGAAGAAAGAAAATTATGGAGAAGGGGATATAAAAGAGTGGTGGGATTAGATGAGGTAGGGAGAGGTCCGCTCGCAGGACCGGTAGTCGCAGGGGCAGTAATGATTAAAAATCCGAAGCACGAAGCACGAAATTCGAAACAAATCCTAATATCTAAATCCCAAATTCAAAACAGTTTAGAATTTAGAATTTTGAATTTAAATATTGTTTCGGATTTCGGATTTCGGATTTCGGATTTAAAACTTCGTGACTCTAAGAAACTTTCTCCAAAGGCGCGAGAAAAATTCTATAAGATATTAACTACGCATCCTAAAATTGAGTGGGGGATAGGCAGGGTTTCAGAAAAAGTGATTGATAAAATTAACATTTTGGAGGCGACGAAATTGGCGATGATTAAAGCAATTAAAAACTTAGGAAAAAAATTGCAGAGGGCGGGCTGTCACCAATTTTACCACTTAAACGGCGATCGCTGGTTAAGTGGTAAGGTTGATTTTTTAATTTTAGATGGGAACTTTAAAATTGATGTGAAAATCCCTCAAAAGTCAATTATCAAAGGAGATGAAAAAGTTTTTTCCTGCGCCGCGGCAAGCATTTTGGCAAAGGTCTGGCGGGATAAAATAATGAAAAGGTATCACAAGAAATACCCCCAATATGGTTTTGCCCAACACAAAGGATATCCAACAAAAAAACATCGGGCTATGCTAAAAAAATATGGCCCCTCGGCTATTCACCGTTTGACATTTGAACCAGTTAAGAGTATTTTAATATAAGATGTGGAAAACTCTAAAATTTCAATCAACAAAAGACAAAAAATCCTTTCTCTATTTTAGCATTATTATTTTAGTTAGTTTAATTTCTTTTGTCTTAATATGGCGTTTCTCAAGAATGCCAGAAATTGAAAAAGAAATCTATCAGCCCATTATCAAAATTAAAAAAGAAAAAACCCCTCAAGAGATTTTAAGAGCTCTAACTCCGCCTCAACCCCTTTCTGAAAAAGAAAGAAAGGACTTGGAAGAGACCTTTAAGAATCTCTCTTCTCCAACAAAAGAAACTTCAAAAACCGCTGAAGAAATTTTAAAGAAATTAACCCCGCCAAAATAAAGGTCGCAACAATAAAATTTTCAATCAGATTTCCCGTTTAAAAATTGAAGAATTAGAAATTAAAAATTTTAAAAAACCATGTTTCAAAAAATAAAGTCAGTTTTCTTGGCTGGCTTGCCAGCTATCGTCATTGCCACTCTCCTTGTGGTGGCTATCATTTATGCATGGACAGAACCAACATCAGCCCCGCCAGCAGGCAATGTCTCGGCCCCAATCAATGCTGGTCCCATAGGTCAATCCAAACAAGGTAATCTAATGTTAAATACCGACGGAACTTTAGCTAATGGACTCTTGGTTCCTTACGGCAATGTCGGCATCGGGACGACAATCCCGGGGGCGAAGCTAGATGTAAATGGAGCAATGATTTTTAGGGCAATATCTCAACCAGCAGTTTCATCTCCAAATCAAGCAGTGATTTATCTTGACCCTACTACTAAAGACCTCAAAGTTTCCATAAACGGCCAGTCGTATGTCATCTTGACGAGCGGTGCCGCGGCGCCTTCCCAAGTCACCAACCTCTCAGCTACCCCCGGCAATTCCCAAGTCTCTCTGTCTTGGTCTGCTCCAACTGATAATGGCAGGGCCATTACGGATTACAAGGTTTACAGGAGTATTTCTTCCGGCTCGGAAATTTATCTTACTAATGTTGGTTCAGCCGCTACTTCTTTCACCGATACAGCCCTTACCGGCGGCACTTATTATTACAAAGTCTCGGCAATTAACGCAATTGGCGAAGGTGTCAAATCTGCTGAAGTAAGCGCAACGCCCCCATTACCTCTGACATACCCTGGTTCAACGCACAACGAAGTGCTATGCACAGAAGGAGGTGGAATAATAGTCACAGATGGCACATATACTTTCTGTAAATATACGGCCACCGACTGCCCGGCTACATGGATACAAGCAGCCAGTTGGCAACGCTATACAATCGCCACATGGGGCGGCGACAGCTGCGGGGGCAACATATCTAGTGGCCCCACCACGTGGTCCAACACCGCCGCAATCCAAAAATATAACTGCGGCGCCGGCTTCGGCCCCGTCAACTGCGGTGACTGCTTATATAACCAATGGAGCAAATGGTACGACGTCGGACCCCCATCAATATATTGCTCTAATGTCTGCACCATCGGCAATCCCTCAACCAATAGGGTGGAGATCGGTTGTCATTAGCTAATAGGGGTATGCACAGTGTGCCACCGTCTCGACGAGCACTTCACGCGAGGCTCCGATGGGTGGTGGAGTTAAGGGAATACCACTATTAGTTAAAAAAAGGTGAGAAATAGGTGAAGGTGAGAAATAGGTGTCAACTCTATTTAATTTAACAATTTGCGTTATGATAGATCCATATGCCAAGACCCTTACGAATTACTCTTCCAAACCTACCTTTTCATGTTCTTAATAGAGGAAACAATCGACAAACAGTTTTTCGGGAGAAGGAAGATTTCGTTTATTTTGTAAAACTTTTAAAAACGAAAAAAAACGGGGTCAACTCTATTTTCCCTTGTTTAAAACAGAAAAGAAAATGGGGTCAACTCTATTTTTTCCAACTCTGTTTTGAAATTTGATTTTATCTTCACAATTTGTTAACATTAAATATATGAAATATTCTAATACCTATACATTTAGAGTTATTATTGAACCTGATGAGCCGAAAGGATATTATGGTTTCGTTCCTATTCTAAGGGGATTGCATACTTGCGGCGAGACCATTGAAGAAGTAAAAAAAAATATTAGAGAGGCAATTAAATGTCATATCCAGGGATTGTTAAAAGATAAACAATCTATTCCCAGAGAAGAGGATGCTTTTGAATTTATCCAGTCATTCTCTCAAAAAGAATTAAATCCTGTTTCTTAATTAAATTTAATGCCGAAACTACCCGTCCTGAGATCAAAAGAACTAATTCAAGTTTTAATTAAACTCGGTTTTTATAAACATCATCAAGTTGGTAGCCATGCTCAATTTAAGCATTCTGATGGTCGCAGAGTAACCGTTCCCATTCATTCAGGAAAAGATATAGGCAGGAAAACCTTAAAAGGAATTATAGATGACATAAATATAACTATTGAAGAATTTATTAAATTCCCACGAGATTAAGTCAAAAAACCGACAGAGACCCGACTCCTGCAAAGTTAAAAGTGCAAAGTTCAAAGTTAAAAGTTTATGAATAACGAAGAATTCAAGAATAAACTGATAATCCGGCTATTTAATTTGACTTTTGGTTTTTGAATTGATAGACTATTTAAATGAAACTGGTTGTTTTCTCAAATCATGCTTTACTTCAAATGCAAGAACGAGGAGCCACAAGAGATGAAGTCATAGACACTATTAGAACAAGTGAAAAACTACCAGTTAAAGAAAATCGCCATACTTATCGTAAAAATTTTTAATTCAACAAAAGATGGAGTAAGAAATTCTATCGAATTAAACAAATAATGCCAATAATTAAAGAAGAACAAAATAAAATCATCGTGATTACAGTTTATACATTTTATTTCTAACAAAATTATGAAAATAATTTACGATCCAAAAGTTGATGCTGCTTATATCCGTTTAAAAGACGGCGATTTTCAAGTGATCACTCAGCGAATTAGCGAAGACATAGCAATAAACTATGCTCCTGATGGTTCAGTGGTTGGGATAGAGATTCTTGACGCCAAAAGATATCTTCGCAAACGGAAATATAAAAAGCTACATCTTGAATTAGTGAATTTACAACCAATTTCTGTTACGGGCAAATAGCTAAAAGGAAATAGGATATTCTTGGTCAAGTTTCTCGAAAACTTTCGTTTTCGAGACAATGAACTTTAAACTTATGAAGTTTGGGCATTGGGGTTTGGCCATTGGGGTTTTAGAACTTGAATGAATAAATAACTTCTGCTATAGTGTAGTATATATGGCTGTTCAAACTCAAAGACATACAAAATCAAGAAGGAATAAAAGGCGGATGCATATTTTTTTGAAGACCCCTTTTTTAGTTAAATGCCAAAAATGCGCGAAATTAATTTTACCCCATCGGGTTTGTCCTCTTTGTGGTTATTACAAGGGAGTGGAGGTAATTGATGTTTTTAAAAAATTGACAAAAAAAGAAAAAAAGAGAAAAGAGAAGGAACTGAAAGAAAGCAAAGGAATAAAAAAAGAAAAACCCTTAAATATGGAAGAACTTTCCAAGAGATAAATTCGAAGCACGAAGCACGAAATCCGAAACAATATCTAAATTCTAAATTCAAAAAATTAAACCGGTTTAGAATTTTAAATTTTAATTATTTGGATTTGTTTCGAATTTCGATATTCGAATTTCGGATTTTAGAAATTTATGTCAAGCCGGTATTTATCGCGCGCCATCGCTATCCAAAGTTTATATGAATGGGATTTTTACGAAAAGAAGGCAGACCTAAAAAAAATCTTAGAAAGAAACATTAAAGAATTTGGACCGGGACTGAGCGATGAATTTGCTTTACAATTAGTGAACGGCGTCCTTTCACATTTAAAAGAAATTGATAATCTTATTGAAAAAACGGCTTCGGAATGGCCGATTGAACAGATAAGCATAGTTGACAGGAATATTTTGCGACTCGGATTATATGAGGTTCTATATGGAGATAAAAAAGCCGTTCCGTCAAAAGTGGCGATAAACGAAGCCATTGAATTGGCAAAGGCGTTTGGCGGAGACAGGTCCGGGAAATTTATCAATGGCGTCTTGGGGACGGTCTATAAACAACTATGAAAGATTTTTCTTTACTTGAAAAGAAATTTGGTTTAAAATTTAACAATAAGGACTTATTGACGCAGGCATTTGTTCATCGCTCTTATTTAAACGAAAATCCGAATTTTTATTTGGCGCACAACGAGCGGCTTGAATTTTTAGGAGATGCGGTCTTGGAGTTAGCGGTTACCGAATACATTTACCGGAATTACCCCAAAAAGTCAGAGGGCGAGTTGACAAGCTGGAGAGCCTCTTTGGTTAACGCCAAAACCCTTTCCCAAATTGCCAAAGACCTCGGTTTGAATGATTTTTTATTATTATCCAAAGGCGAACAAAAAGAGCTCGGCAAAGCCAGGCAATACATTTTAGCCAATACTTTGGAAGCGTTAATTGGTGCGACTTATCTTGACCAAGGTTATGGAGCTGCCAAAGAATTTGTTGATAAAAATTTAATCATTGAACTGCCGGAAATTATTGAAAAAGGGCTTTTTAGAGACAACAAATCGCGTTTCCAGGAAGAATCTCAGGAAAGGGTTGGGATTACCCCCGGCTATAAGGCATTAGAAGAATGGGGACCCGACCATGCCAAACATTTTATTATCGGTGTCTTTCTTGACGAAGAACTGATAGCCAAGGGCGATGGCTCTTCAAAACAAGAGGCAGAAGAAAAAGCAGCCAAAAATGCGCTTGAACAAAAAGGTTGGTAGATTTTAAAAATTAAAAATTAAAAATTAAAAATTAATATTATGCTAGTTATAAGATTATTTCGCGTCGGCAAAAAGAATCAACCCAATTTTAAAATAGTTGTTACTGACAAAAAAAATCCGCCGAGAGCCGGGATTTTTGTGGAAGAGGTTGGTTTTTGGAATCCTCTAACAAAAGAAAAAATTCTAAAAGCAGACAGAGTTAAATACTGGTTGTCCGTCGGAGCCAAACCCTCGGCCACCATTTATAATTTATTGATTTCGGAGAAAATTATCGCGGGCAAAAAAATCCCGAAACACAAAAAACCGAAAAAGAAGCCCGCCGAGACAAAATAAAATCTACTGCGGGGCTTGACAGGAATTTATTAAAGAGTAAGGTTGTAATTGAAGAGACAATATGAAAGACGAAAAGAAAGGCGGCTGTTGCGGCTGCTGCAAATAAAGCAGAGGCGAAGAGCGAAAGGGAAGTACTTTGAAAACTGAATAAAGTACGGTTCTTTAGAGTTGTCCCGACTAGTTTAAAAATCACGAATTGATTTTTAACGAACATTATTTTTGAGGATTTGATCCTGGTCCAGGATGAACGCTGGCGGCGTGGATAAGGCATGCAAGTCGTGCGGTCGTTCGTGCCTCACTGCGTTCGGCGCGAACTCCAGTTAAAAGTTCAAAGTTAAAAATTAAAAGTTACAGTTTAAAGTCAAAAGTTATTATATTAAAATTTTGAACTTTGAATTCAACTTTTAACTTTACATTTTTAACTTTTAACTTGAGCGAGTGCCGAGCATAGCGAGGCGCGAGCGATAGCGGCGAACGGGTTAGTAACACGTAGATACATACCACCGAGATGGGAATAACTCCGCGAAAGCGGAGCTAATACCCAATAGCCTGGTGATCGATTATTTCTCGCAAGAGTTAAAAGTGCAAAGTTCAAAGTTAAAAGTTACGGTTAAAAGTTTAAAGTTATACGAAATTTCGTCGTCAACTTTTCACTTTTAATTTTTAACTTTTAATTTGAGCCGAGCGGTTTTTGCGGTAAGTAATCGGTTACCAGTAAAGGTTTCGCAAGAAGCCGCTCGGCGAATGGTCTGCGGCCTATCAGCTAGTTGGTGGGGTAATGGCCTACCAAGGCGATGACGGGTAGGGGAAGTGAGAGCTTGTTCCCCAACAATGGAACTGCGACACGGTCCATACTCCTACGGGAGGCAGCAGTCGAGAATATTCGACAATGGGCGAAAGCCTGATCGAGCGACGCCGCGTGCCGGAAGAAGTTCTTCGGAGCGTAAACGGCTTTTCTCGCTGATGAAATCGCAAGATTGACAGTAAGCGAGGAATAAGGGGGGCCTAATTCTGTGCCAGCAGGAGCGGTAATACAGAACCCCCAAGCGTTATCCGGATTTATTGGGCGTAAAGGGTCCGTAGGCGGTCTGGTAAATTTGGCGTTAAATACCTCGGGCTTAACCTGAGGGCTGCGTCAAAAACTGCCAGACTAGAGGGTCTCAGGGGCTGATGGAACGGCAGGTGTAGGGGTGAAATCCGTTGATATCTGCCGGAACACCAAAAGCGAAGGCAATCAGCTGGGATGGCCCTGACGCTGAGGGACGAAAGCGTGGGCATAAAAAAGGATTAACTTTTAGATACCCATTGTGGTATAATAAAGTAAAAGTATTAGTCCCTCATTTCTAATAAAGAAATGAGAAAACTTGGCTATATCGGTGAAACCCCTTTACTTATGGTAGTAGAGGACAATACCGAGGGAAGCTTAGGAAACTTTAATGAACGTAAAAGGTATATTGAAAAAATCAAGATTCAAATTGTCAGAAAGGCAAAAATTAGTATTAATTGGCACTTTGCTTGGCGATGGAAGTTTGGCTAAACGAGGAAGAAATTATCGATTATTTATTAAACACGCAGAGAATCAGCGAAAATTAATTAAGTGGAAATATGATGTTTTTAAAAATATCGTATTAATGCCACTAAATTATTTTACGCAGAAAGTAAAAGAGAAAGAGTATAAATTTATTCAGTTTGTAACTCTTACTCATGTCGTGTTCAATAAATACAGAAAAATATTTTACAAAGATTCCCGAAAAATTATTCCCCGTGAAATTGACCAGATATTTTATCATCCTTTATCTTTAACAGTGTTTCTGATGGATGATGGCGCAAGCGATACATTTGGAATGACAATCCAAACTCATTCTTTTAAAAAGAATGAGGTAAGACGATTAGGTCAGACTATCAGAAAGAACTTTAAATTAGAAACATCGTTAAGAAGGAATAAGGGGAAGTGGATACTATATTTTCCGAAAAGAGAAATCAAAGAATTATACCGAATTGTGAAAAAATATCTTTTACCGAGTTTTAAATATAAATTTCCTATAGCCCTGTAGAGACTATACGCCGAGCCCGAGCATGTAAAATTTTAGGTGCTCGGTGATGATATAGTCCGATCTCCACAGTAATGTGGAGAGTTAGGCAGAAATGTCCTAACCATTGCTAAAAAGCAATAGTAACAATAATGTAGATACCCTTGTATTCCACGCCCTAAACTATGGACACTGGCTATTTGAAGTGTCGACCCTTCAAGTGGCGAAGCATACGCGTTAAGTGTCCCGCCTGGGAAGTACGGCCGCAAGGCTAAAACTCAAAGGAATAGACGGGGACTCACACAAGCGGTGGACCATGTGGCTCAATTCGACAATAAGCGAGGAACCTTACCAGGGCTAGAAATCCGTTTGAAACTCTGATGAAAGTCGGAGCCACCCACAAGGACAAACGGACAGGTGCTGCATGGTTGGTGCTTTTTATAAAAGCATACGACCCTTTCCGCTGTAAGGCGGATTGAAAAACCAGCTCATAACGGTGAAACCCGAGTTCTTTCATGATATAATGGGAGAATGGGTAATACCGTGGGAAGTGCGAGTACTAATTTTTGTAATTTCTTTTCAAAAAAGGAAGATGCTTATATTCTTGGCCTTTGGTGCGCTGATAGTTATTGGTGGTCGAGTTCGATTGGATTAAGCAATACTGACCCCGATTTAATTGAGAGATTTAGAAAATTTTTGGGAACACATTTTCCAAAAAGTAGAATAAAATTTAACAGAAATCACTTGTTTGTGAATAGCCGACCATTATTAAGAGAATTCAGAAAAGCCAAAGATAATTTAGAAAGTTTAAAGAAAGAAAACATAATTAAAGCGTATTTCGCTGGCAGATTCGATGGCGATGGTTCAATTGATAAAAATTTACGCAGTGATTGCAGGATTGTTTACGGGAATAAAAATGAAACAGAAATGGATAAAGAGATTCTCAAAAAAATTGGAATTAGCAATGTGAAAGTTTACTACTATAAAAGCGCAAATACATTTTGTCTATATGTTTCCCGCTACGAGGCGGAAAAATTTTTAGACAATATTTTACCTTATTCAGTGAAATTACAAAAATTAGTATTCGCACCCCGTAGAGACTTAACTCTCACGAGAGATAAAGAGAGTTTAATGATGTAACCCATCATTATACGCTGGCCCCCGCCAAAATTTTGTAAAACAAAAATTAGGCGGGGAAATGGTATAGTCCATACTTTTGGTAACAAGAGAAGCATATGGTCGTCAGCAGGTGCCTTGAGGCGCATGCTTAGATGCC